>CAMPHD010000072.1 GCA_946885765.1 uncultured Thalassospira sp. | reverse complement strand
GTCCAGACCCTAGACAAAAGCCCGGCCAATATGACCGGGCTTTTTCATGATGGATCAAGCCGATATCAGGCGAGGTCGCGTTGCAAGGGCAGGGTGACCTCGAATACTTCCTCGTCGGCAAGATATTTGCGCGAGAATCCCAGTTTTTCACAAAGCGTCAGCATCCGGCGGTTATCTGGTAAAACCTGCCCGATAAAGGTCTCTGTTCCTTTCTGGCGGCAATATTCGATCATCTTTTCCATCAGCACACGGCCAAGGCCACGACCCTTGATGTCCGAGCGAACCATAATCGCATATTCGGCATGTTCATTGTTGGGGTCGATCACGACCTGAACCATACCGTGGATTTCGCCTTCTTCCGAACCATCTGGCACAATGGCAAGGAAGGCCATGTCACGGTCGTAATCAAGCTGTGTCTGGCGGGCCATTTCCGAATGTGGCAATTCGCGAACAGATCCAAAGAACCGGAAGTGAATATCTTCGGGTGTCAGTTTCGACATGAATTCATAGTGTTTCGGCTCGTCCTCGGGCTTGATTGGACGCAATAGATATTTCGTTCCGTCATCCAGAATCAGTTCCTGTTTCAGATGACGTGGATAGGGATGGATCGCCAGACGTTGGTCATCGCTAACTACTTTCGGTGTTACCTTGATGCGGGCATCCAGCGCAATCACGCCGGTCTGATCAATCAGAAGCGGGTTCATGTCGAGTTCAAGGACTTCGCCAAGATGCACGACCAGCTGGGACAACCGCACCAGCGTGACGTAAAGCTGTTCGAGATTGACCGGCGGTACATCACGATAGCCCCGCAGCAGATTGTAGATACGCGTACCTTCAACAAGTTCGCGTGCCAGCTTCATGTTCAATGGCGGCAGGGCCATGGCCCGGTCTCGGACCACTTCGACCTCGACCCCGCCATGACCAAACAGGATCACAGGGCCAAAAATCGGATCGGTGGTCATGCCAACGATCAATTCACGTGCACCTGCACGCTTGATCATTTCCTGCACGGTAAAGCCACGCACCCGCGCATCTGGGAATTTCTGTTTGACGGTGCGCAGCATCTTGTTGCCAGCAGCGCGCAGTTCCTCGTCACTGTCGATACTCAGAACAACACCGCCAACATCGGATTTGTGGCTGATATCATCCGACAGGATTTTAAGCGCGACCGGATAGCCGATGGCATCTGCCGTTTCGACAGCGTCATCAACTGATTCTGCGGCTACGGTTTTGACCGTATTGATTCCATAGCATTCCAGAACGGCCTTTGCTTCCGGCTCGGTCAGCATATCGCGCCCGGAATGGATGGCCGTGTGGATGATCTGGCGTGCCTTGTCTGTTTCCGGCGTAAAGTCCTGCGGAACTGATGGTGGTGTTTCCATCAGGACTTCCTGCAACTTGCGGTAATTCACCATATGCTGGAAGGCCGCAACCGCGTTTTCTGGTGTACGATAAGTCGGAATCCCGGCGGCATAAAACAGATTGCGCGCTTTGGCGACGGTTGCCTCGCCAACCCAGTTGGTCAGGATGTTTTTGCGGCTGTCCTTGATCGCATTAATTACGCCTTGGGCGACTTCAACCGGGTCGGTGATGGCGGTCGGCGCGTGCATGACCAGAAGGCTGTCGATATTGGGATCTTTTAGAACCGCATCAATCGACTTTGCATATCTTTCGCCCGGGGCATCCCCGATAATGTCGACGGGGTTTGCATGCGACCAGGTTGACGGCAAAACACTGCTAAGCGCGTTGATGGTGCTGTCTTCGAGCTTGGCGAGTTGCCCGTGCCGTTCAATCAAGGCATCAACCGCCAGAACGCCAATGCCACCGCCATTGGTAATAATGCCCAGCTTGTCGCCCCGGAATGGACGCATGCGAGAAAGTGTTTCGGCGGCCGAAAACATTTCCGAAACCGTATAAACGCGCAGAACGCCGGCACGTTTGATCGCGGCGTCAAATACGTCGTCCGCCCCGGCCAGTGCACCCGTATGCGATGCGGCGGCGGCGGCACCTTCGGCAAACCGGCCTGACTTGATACAGAGGATCGGTTTGTTGCGCGATGCTGCGCGGGCGGCGGAAATAAAGCCGCGACGTTCCTGAATGGATTCGATATACAGCATGATCGCGCGTGTGTTGGGATCAGAACCCAGATAATCGATAACATCACCGAAATCGACATCGTCGCATTCGCCCAACGATATAAAGTGCGAAAACCCGATACCGCGTGCCGCCGCCCAATCCAGAACGGCGGTGCAAAGCGCTCCCGACTGCGACACAAACGCGATTTTGCCACTGCCGATGCTTTGATGACTGAAACTTGCGTTAAGCCCGATGCCCGGCACCATCAGGCCAAGGCAGTTTGGGCCAAGCAATCGCATTTTGTTACGCGCGGCAATGTCAAGAATCGCCTGTTTGATGCTGCGGGTTTCGTCATACTGCTCGGCGCCAAGGCCGGCCGTCAGGACGATGGCTGCCATACATCCCTTGGCAGAAAGACATTCCATGGTCGGAATAACGGCTTGGGGAGGGACGCAGATAACAGCAAGTTCGGGAATGACCGGCAGGTTTTCAACATCAGGGTAAGCCAGAACACCGCCAATCGACTGGCTGCGCGGATTAACCGGCATTATCGGGCCGTCAAACCCGCCCGCCAGCAGATTGCGCATGATCACCTGACCCACAGAATGGGGCCGGTTAGACGCGCCAATGACTGCGACAGACTTGGGTTTGAAAAGATGGTCGAGATTAATGGTACTCATTACCGAATTCCCGCTTTGCCTTCTGGCTGCGCGTCCTGTTGACATGACGGCGGCCCGGATAAAATTGGTTTGGCATCAAACCACCCGATGGATGGCATGTGTGCACGTGCGAGATCGTATTGCGGTGACAAGTATATTGATTTGTTATGAGTCAATAAAGCACTGATGACCCGAAGATTTTACAGGAGTGTCATATCCTGTTCGTATGAAAACGATCATGTATTTCCCGATCGATGCTGCGTGCCACCGAATAGAGTCTTTAGCCACGGTGGCAGGTGAAAGAAGCTCATGAGAAGATACATCACAACCATGTTGTTAAAGTACGATGTATCGTCCGTCGTCAGGCAAATTATATCCGTTCTGCCTGCATCGGATATGCCGGTGACAAGCGCCAATAGGGGAAAGACCGGTGATGCGGCAAATGGAAGCCATCGAACCATCCAAAGGGTGGCGGTATATCCGCCATCCCCCGAAGTCATGCTGCCAATGTATCTGCTATGGCGGTGCAGTTTGCCCATTTTGTATCTCCTGCCTGATGGGCCTAGTGGCATGCCGTTTTCTTGACGCTGTCGAACAGACCTTCGACCGAACCGGTTTCAGTTTCGGGTTTCATTGCTGCTGTTTCATACAGATCATGGTGGCGCACCCACTCCATTTTGTTCGGGACATCTTTTTCGTCCCGTCCCTTGGGCATCAAATCAAGCAGTCTGTATGTGCCCATCATGGCGTCGACCCCGCGGCCATAGGTCGAATAGGTATGAAAAACCTCGCCACGGTCGTTTTTGATAAAGGCACTCAACCCCGGCCATTCTTCGAAGGCATATGGCCATTTGCCATAGTTGTAGTGAATTTCACCCTTGGCTGTTTCTTCGGGGGTGAAGCTGACGCGGAAGTCATAGTTGAAGTCACTTTCATGCGAGGAAACCCAGTTGAATTTCCAACCCATGCGTGCACGAAACCGTTCAATATTTGCAAGTGGCGCACGTGAAACGGCGGTGAAAGTGACATCGCGCTGGGCCATATGGATCGTGATGCCGTCCATATGATCGGCCATGAACGAGCAGCTTGGGCAGCCTTGCTCCCAATCCGGACCGAACATGAAATGCTGGACAAGTAGCTGGCTGCGGCCTTCAAACAGGTCAGCAAGAGACCGTTTTCCATCAGGCGTATCGAACATATAGTTTTTGTCGATATGGACCCACGCCAGTTCGCGGCGTGCGGCAGCGATCTCGTCGCCAAGGCGGGTCAGTTCCTTCTCGCGGGCGAGAAGTGCCTTGCGTTCGGAAAGCCATTCATTACGGCTGACGATACGCGGGTTTTCCGTGTTAGGTTTGGAAATCATTTTGGCATTCGTCATTTCTGTTTTCCTATCTTTCGGTTGACGATAGGCAAAGGTTAGGCGAAGGGACGTTCAACCGGGGAGTAACAAACGTGACGCAATTTGGGATGCTTAAATGGCCATAATGGATTCCCTGATCACAGGTGCCGCACGGGCCCTGTCCGCCGGGGATCCGCTTGGCGCGTTAAAATGCGTCGGTCTGCGGGATGATCCACCGGCACTGGCACTGCGCGGCATTGCTTTGGCCCAGTTAGAGGATGTCGATCGGGCCAGAGTACTTCTGAAACGTGCCGCACGCGGTTTTGGTGCATCCGAACCATTAGCACGTGCACGTTGCGTTGTTGCCGAAGCTGAAATTGCACTGGTGTCTCGTGATCTGGGATGGGCCGAAAAGGCCCTTGATGGCGCACGACAGACACTTGAACAGCGTAGCGATCATGTGAATGCCGCGCATGCAAGGCAGCTTGAAATCAGGCATGTTTTACTGACAGGACAGCTTGATCAGGCCGAACAAATGCTCGGCGAAATCAATTCGGACATTTTGCCGCCAATCTTGCAGATTTCTCATGAAATGATCCTTTTTGGGATCGCTGTGCGGCGTCTTCAGGCCGGTGCGGCACGCGCAGCCCTTGAACGGGCAAATCATTTGGCTCAGGCGGCAAAACTGCCGGTCCTGATCGCGGAAATCGAAAAAGCATATGTAACTTTGAATGCACCGGCAGCGCGGCTGATTGCAAAGGGTGAGGAGCGGCTTATCATCCTGCAGGAAGTCGAAGACCTGATGGCATCGGACATGCTTGTTATTGATGCGTGCCGGTATGGCGTTCGTCAGGGGCAGGCGACAATTTCGCTTTCAACCCGGCCGGTGCTTTTCAACCTTCTACGTATTCTCGGCGAAAACTGGCCCAAAGATGCCCCCAGAGATTCTCTTTTGTCCGGGGCATTTGGTGCCCGTTATGTCGATGAAACGCATCGTGCCCGATTGCGGGTCGAAATCGGGCGGTTGCGGAAACTGATCCGGGTTTTTGCAAATATTTCGGCAACCGATTCCGGTTTTATCCTGAAGCCTAAATCTGTCGGAAAAGATCAGTCCGTAATGGTTCTGCTTCCTCCGATGGAGGACAAAAACGCGAACATTCTTGCGCTTTTGGCAGATGGCGAAGCATGGTCGAGTTCAGCGTTGGCAATCGTGCTTGATATCAGTGCGCGTACCGTGCAGAGGGCGCTTGAAGAATTGGTACGTGCTGGCAAAGTTCAGGCGATTGGCCGGGGACGTGCCCGGCGATGGACGTCACCACCACCGCCCGGTTTCACGACAACATTGTTACTCCCGGGCCGACTTCCCGTTGACTAGGCTGTGTCTTGCGTAAGCGAAACACAATCATAGAAAGAGTTTGAAAATGACTGATCGAAAAGCTGAGATTCTTGCAGAATATGGTCCTTTCCCGGGTGTCGATCAGGTGCATGGCGTAACATATGATGGACGTCATGTGTGGATTGCGGCTGGTGAAACAATCCATGCAATTGATCCTGACAACGGAACCCCCATACGCAAGATTGAAGCCGCTGCCGATGCCGGTACGGCCTTTAACGGCAGTCACATTTTCCAGATCGCCGAGGATCGCATTTACAAAATCGATCCGGAAAGCGGTCATGTTCTGGATTCCATTCCGGCACCGGATGGTGGCAATTCCGGCATGGCCTGGGCAGAAGGCAGCCTTTGGGTAGGTCAGCATCGCAACCGGAAAATCCATCAGGTCGATCCGCAAACGGGCGAAGTCCTCCGCACGATTGAATCGGATCGTTTTGTTACCGGTGTTACCTGGATCGATAACGAGCTTTGGCACGGAACATGGGAAGGTGATGAAAGCGATGTTCGCCGGATCAACCCCCAAACCGGCGTGGTTCTGGATCGGTTGACAATGCCGTCCGGTATCGGCGTCTCCGGCTTGGAAAGTGACGGTGTTGCGCGCTTTTTCTGTGGTGGCGGTCCCAGCGGCAAGGTTCGGGTTGTCGGGCGTCCGGCACGACCGTAATCGTTAGTGAAGATGCCCGTGGTGGCCTTCGTCATCAAAACGATCGGACTGTTCTATCCATTCCTCGACTTCGCCGGCACTTTGCATCGCCAGCGCAATTTCAAGATCGTTTTGAACATGGGCGAGGCTGTCAAACATCGGGCACCAGCCAAATGCCTGAATACGTTGATCTGTCGTAGATGAAATCGTAAACAGATCACCATCGATCCGGTGCACAAGGCCATGGATGACGTCATCTTCACCGACAATCATCCAGCCATCCGTTGCACCAGACAGTGTGCCAAGCCTCACTTGTTTCAATTCGATTTTGGCTGTTTTCATGGTTGATCAGTCCGGTTTCTGGGGCAGGTGAAACAATATCAAAAGAAAAAGGGACCGAACAGATTGTTCGGTCCCTTTTTAATTGGCTCCGGCAGCAGGACTCGAACCTGCGACCCAATGATTAACAGTCATTTGCTCTACCAACTGAGCTATGCCGGATCAGGGTTAACGCTCCGTTCGAAGCGCGTGGCAGGGGTATAATAAAACGGCTTTGTTCCCGCAAGACCTTTTTGTGAAAAAATGACCCGAAATTTGTCTTTTTTCCCTGTGCCGGGATATCCGTCGCTTTCCGGTTTATTGAATACTGGATTCCTGTGCCTGTAAATGCTTAGGGAACCGGGTGCCCCTGTGCGGCGACCAGAATTTCAAACCAGTCCTGACGGTCAAACTGAACGCTGCATGACTGTGTCGCGCCTGCAATACGATGCGCTTTCATGGTGCCAAGAACCGGTATCGGTTGACAGGGCAGATGAAGTAACCAGGCAATCGCAACTTCGGCGATGCCGGGCAGGGTGTATTTATCGCGCATTTGTTCAAGAACGGGACGTACACGGTTGGCTTTCACGTCGTTTGCGGCGTTAAACAGTCGTGCCCCGCCGAGGGGCGACCAGATCATCGGGTGAATGCGGTTTTGTTGCATCTGATCGAATGTGCCATCAAAGATCGGGGTGAGCTCAAGCACCGAACATTCAACCTGATTGGTGGCAAGCGGTACATCAAGGCGACTTTGCAAAAGATTGAATTGCGACGGTGTAAAGTTTGAAACACCGAAATAGCGCACTTTTCCCGACCTGCGAAGCGCGTTAAAGGCTTCGGCAGCCTCGTCGGCGATCATCAGTGGATCGGGGCGGTGGATCAAAAGCATGTCGATATGATCGGTTGCCAGATTACGAAGCGAATTTTCAACCGATTGCAAAATGTGGGCTTTGGTCGTGTTGTAGTGATTGATGCGGTGATCGGGTCGCGCATCCTTGACCAGCGCCACATTGCATTTGGTGACGATTTCCATCTTCCTGCGCAGTTCCGGCGCTTTTCCCAGCGCCTCGCCAAAATAGGCCTCGCATCCATAACCACCATAAATATCGGCATGATCAAATGTCGTAATGCCTGCATCAAGGCAGGCGTGGACCAGCGCCAGAATATCCCCGGCATTCCTGATATCCGCGCTGTCGTGCAGACGCCATGCTCCCCACGCCAGTTGCGAGAAACTCAGATCTTTGGTCATTTGACGGCGCGAGACAGGAGATGACATCTATCAATCCTTCGGGAAATTCATTGCGACTGGTTGTGTCATTGGTAGCAATTTGCGGAGCAGGGCACAAAAGCACAAACCCCCGGAACAAGGTTCCAGGGGTTTGTGGCTCCGGCAGCAGGACTCGAACCTGCGACCCAATGATTAACAGTCATTTGCTCTACCAACTGAGCTATGCCGGATTAGTGGAGGCGCGAGCCGGAATCGAACCGGCGTGCAAGGATTTGCAGTCCTCTGCGTAACCACTCCGCCATCGCGCCTTAGCGTTGGCTGGCCGGTGTATAGCCCTATCGAACACAGGCCGTCAAGCACCCAATTTTACATTTTTAAGCAGAATGCAGACCCGGGGATCGTCAATAAACAATTTGCGCCCGGGTAAATCCATTCTGGATATGTTTTCAGCATGTTTTAGCGAATAATTGCTCCGATCTTATTGATCCGTTGTTGTCAGTTGCCCATGTGCTGACTATAAACAGGGCAACATCTGTGACGTGGTTTTGGGGACAAAGACCGGTTGCAGGCTTTTTCTCGCGAGAATTTTCAGGTCAGATAAACATGGATTACCAAATCGCGCGCCGTAACATGGTGGAAAATCAGGTTCGGACCAACAAGGTCACCGATCCCTTGGTCATCGCTGCGATGGAGGAGGTTCCGCGCGAACTGTTCCTGCCGGAAGGCAAACGCGGCATTGCCTATGTCGATGAAGATATTCCTGTCGGAAATGGCCGATATGCGATGGAGCCGATGGTGATTGCGCGCCTGATGCAGTCTGCCGAGATCGTGCGCAGCGACGTCGCCCTGGTGATTGGTGCCGGTTATGGCTATACGGGTGCCGTTCTGTCGCGCGTTGCCGAAACCGTGGTTGCGGTCGAAAGCGACAAGGAAATGGCGTCCATTTCCGAAAAGACGTTCCAGACCCACAGCTATGACAATGTCATTGTGGTCGAAGGCGATCTGGCCGAAGGTTATGCCAAGCAGTCACCTTATAACGTAATAGTCTTTGACGGTGCGGTTGCCGAAGTCCCGGCCAATATTCTTGGTCAGTTGTCTGAAGGCGGTCGTTTACTGGTCGTGGTGCGTGCACCGGGCAAGGTTGGTGTTGCGCGTCTTTATGAACGCGAAAACGGTGTTGTCGGACATCGTGATCTGTTCGATGCGAACATTCCCTATCTTCCCGGGTTCGAGCCGGCGGAATGCTTCGTCTTCTGATATGACTTTGTTTTGCCCGGGAAATCTCCGGGCAAAATTTTTAAACCGGTTCAATAACCCGATCAGGAAACCAAACTAGGAAAATGGTGCGCGATATCCGATGCAGTGAACTGGCATCCAGTCTTGTTGGAACCAATCCGCTTGTACTTGTTGATGTGCGAGAAGATTGGGAAATAGAGATTTGCGCAATCGCGGGCGCGATCCATATACCTCTTGGTAAACTGGCCGACCGGGCAGGGGAACTTGCCCCGGAAAAACCGGTTGCACTTCTTTGCCATCATGGCGTTCGCAGTCGCCATGCCGCGATGCTGCTTGAGGATCGTGGATTTAAAGATGTTTTTAATGTTGCTGGCGGTATAGATGTCTGGGCGTTGGAAATCGACCCGGATATGACACGTTACGATTGATGATTTGACGGTAGGAAAAGACGGCAATTTTATTTTTTCTCAAACAACTGCCTCTTTTCTTGGAAAATTTTCGTTCCGTCGTTACCATATGCGAAACTGCGCCGGGGTCGGGACTTGGTGTAGGATCTTACAAGGGTAGATAAATGTTGAAACGGTTCTTGCTGACCTGCAGTATTCTGGCCACTGGTGGCATCGCTGCCAATGGGGCTTCTGCAGAGAGCCTTGAAGAAGCTTTGATCAAGGCATATCAGAGCAACCCGACGCTGGAGTCCGGTCGTGCGTCACTCCGCGCAACGGATGAAGAAGTCTCGCAGGCGCTGTCAAACTGGCGCCCGAACGTTTCGCTTTCGGGCGAAGCGGGCTTTCGGGAATACAATACCGATGTAGATGGTACCGAAACGGATGACAGCCTGACGCCCTATACCGTCGGTGCGGAAGTTGTCCAGCCGCTCTATCGTGGCGGCCGTACCATAGCCGAAACCGAACGTGCAGAATCACGTATCCGGGCGGCGCGTGCATCACTGCGTTCATCCGAACAGGATGTGCTGCTGCAGGTGGCAACCGCATACTTCAACGTTCTGCGTGACACCGCTGTTGTCGAACTGAACCAGAACAACGTTCGCGTTCTGGAACGTCAGCTTGAAGCAACGCGTGACCGTTTCTCGGTTGGTGAAGTAACCCGTACCGACGTTTCGCAGGCCGAAGCCCGTCTTGCAGGTTCCAAGGCCGATCTGATTTCGGCTCAGGGCAACCTTGCCAATACCCGTGCGCAGTACGAGCGTCTGGTAGGCAATAAACCTGACAATCTTGAAATCCCGAATCCGCTGGCTGGTTTGCCGACCAGTGTTACGGATGTTCTGAGCATCGCTCAGGAACAGCATCCGGACGTGGTTCAGGCCCAGTACACCGAAGACGCAGCGAAATCCGATATTCGTCTGAGCGAAGGTTCGCTTTATCCGGAAGTCAATCTGAGCGCCGGTGTCCAGCGTGCTTACGAATCCTCGCAGGATGACCTGACCGCTGACAGTGCTGAAGTCCTCGCACAGGTCACTGTGCCGCTTTATCAGCAGGGCGCGGTTTATTCATCGGTCCGTGCAGCTAAACAGACTGCCGGTCAGGCCCGCGTTCAGGTCGATGAAGCACGCCGTGCTGTGATTGAAAACGCTACCAGCTCTTGGGAAACCCTCGTAACGGCACGTGCCAGCATCGAGTCCCAGCAAGCACAGGTTGCTTCGGCTGAAGTCGCCCTTGATGGTGTTCAGCGTGAAGCATCTGTTGGTTCGCGTACCGTTCTTGATGTTCTTGATCAGGAACAGGAATTGCTGCAGGCACGCGTAAACCTTGTTGGTTCGCGCCGTGATGCCGCAGTTGCCGAATTTCAGGTCAAGGCCGCAATGGGTGCCTTGAATGCGCAGGTTCTCGGCCTTCCGGTCGAAATTTATGACACTGAATCCAACTACAATAAAGTCAAGGATCAGTGGTGGGGAACGGACTGACCCTAATGCTGGCAGGGCCTTCGGGCCCTGTTGGACCTTGGGGAGAAGGGGCGGTTCGGTAATGAAATCTAGTGCGGAAGTTAAAAAATGAGTGACGGGCAACAAGAACCTTCAATGGCTGTCTCTTATACACATCTCCGAGCCACGAGACTCCTGAGCATCTCGTATGCC
>CAMPHD010000071.1 GCA_946885765.1 uncultured Thalassospira sp. | reverse complement strand
GCTTCAAACATTTCCGTCAGGAAAAAATCAAACCGGGCACGCCTGTTTTGCGCGACAATCTTGTTATTAGGGTCTTCTTTTTTCGGTGCCATTACAATAACTTGTAAGCCATTATTATGTCGTTACGACAAAATTCCGGCAGTGCGCAGCGCGGTTTCGACACGCTGCTTGGATTCCTCGGTAATCTCGACCATCGGCAGACGCATATGGCTGCCGCAAAGGTCAAGAAGCTCGGCTGCATATTTGACCGGTCCCGGGCTGGTTTCGCAGAACATCGCCTTGTGAACCGGCAGAAGCCGATAGTTCAACTCCTGAACCTTGGCGATGTTCCCGGCCGCCCATGCGGCATGCAATTCCGCGCAAAGCTTCGGTGCGATGTTGGACGTGACCGAAATGCAGCCATGACCACCCTGTGCCAGGAACGGAACGATGGTGCCATCTTCGCCCGACAACTGGCAGAAATCAGGCCCGGCAGCCAAACGCGTCAAAGCCGGACGTTCCAGGTCGCTTGTCGCATCTTTCACCCCGACAATACGCGGCAGTTTCGAAAGCTGCGCCATCGTATCAACAGACATATCCACGACCGAACGGCCCGGAATGTTATAGATCACGATCGGAATGTCGGTCGCGTCATGGATCGCCTTGTAGTGAGCATAAAGACCGCGCTGACCGGGCTTGTTGTAATACGGTGTTACAACAAGTGCGGCATCCGCACCGGCATTCTGGGCGTGACGGGTCAGCGAAATCGCTTCCGCGGTCGAATTTGAACCGGTTCCGGCAATAACCGGGCCGCGACCCTTGGCAACTTCAAGTGCAAGTTCGACAACGCGGTGGTGTTCCGCATGGCTCAAAGTCGGCGATTCACCTGTGGTTCCGACCGGCACAACACCGGTCGTGCCCTGTTTAAGTTGCCAATCCACAAACGACTGGAACGCTTTCTCATCGATTGCACCATCCTGCGTGAACGGTGTAATCAAAGCGGTAATCGAACCCTTAAACATCGATATCTCCAAATCTTATCGTGGATTGAAAGCGACGCGAAAATAGCGGCTGTTAAGGCATCCCGCAAGCGTCTGTATACATTAAAGCGCGGCTTGTTTGATCAAGGTTACTCTTTCCTCTCACGACCGATTGGCTTTTGGCTGTTTCACTGCCATAATAAGGACGTCTGGAGCGCATTACCTGCCGCAAGGCAAAAGGGGAAATTTAAATGGCGCATGCGTCTTTCCGCGGTGTTTCGATCTGCGCATTGGCACTCGGTCTATTCACTTTGCTGGCGCCGATTGGCAATAAGGCATACGCAGCAGATCAGGATCAAAACATTCTGACAGAACTGCCGCCGTCACCGGCATTTTCATCGGTCAGCCGTGCGCGGCTGAATGTGTTTCTTGATGCGCTGGAAGACGGCCGCACAAAAACATTCGAACAACTGCTTCCGAATTTTGACGATCCGCTGCTACAGAAAGCCAGCGAATGGATGTGGCTGATCAGCCCGAATTCCGGCCGCAGTTTCGAAGAAATCACAAATTTCATTGATGCCAATCCGAAATGGCCCAGTCAGGCGCTGCTACGTCAGCGCGCCGAAGAAGCCATGACCGATGCCGTACCCAACGATGTAGTGCTGGCATGGTTCAAACGGTCTGCGCCGGTCACGGCAGACGGTGCCACCCGACAGATCAAGGCCCTCCTTGCGTCTGGCGAAACCGACGCCGCGACCACTTTGATCCGCAACAGCTGGGTGCACGAGAATTTCGGAACCGGTCAGGAAAAACGTTTTCTGGATCGTTACGGCAAATATATTGATCAGGAAACCCATCAGCAGCGCCTTGACCGTCTTCTGTGGGAAGGCCGTCTTGGCCCGGCAAACCGTACCGAAAAATACGTCAGCAAGGATTATCTTCTGCTGGCCAAGGCGCGTGCCGCGTTGCGGTCTCTTGATGGCGGCGTGGATGCCGCGATCAATCGCGTCCCGGCAAAATATCAGAATGATCCGGGCCTGATTTACGAACGCGTTCGCTGGCGCCGGGTGAAGGACCGCGATCAGGAAGCACGTGACCTGCTCCTGTCGCAGGCCAATGACCTCGCCTATATTTCGATCCGCCCGCAATACTGGTGGATTGAAAAGGCCATCCTCGCCCGTCGCGCCCTTCAGAAAGGGCATATAACCGATGCATATCGTCTGGTCGCCAACCATGGACAAAGCGATGCCGGCGATATTGCCGAGGCCGAGTGGTTTGCAGGCTGGGTTGCCCTTGAATTTCTTGGCGATGCACGCATCGCTCTAACCCATTTCCAAAACCTGTATGACGTCGTGCAATACCCGATCAGCCAGGCGCGCGGTGCCTATTGGGCGGGGCGCGCCAATGACGTGATCGGTGATAAGGACAAGGCACGCGAATGGTACAAACTTGCAGCCGACCATGCCCATACTTTCTATGGTCAGCTGGCAATTGACGCATTGGGCGTCAAACCAAGCTATTCTGTCGAACAACCAGTCCCGACAGAACAGCAACGTGCCGATTTCGAATCACAGGAACTGACACAGGTAACCCGCAAGCTCGGCGACATGGGCCTTGGCAATATCATTCGCCCGTTTGTCATGGCACTTGTCTATGCGCATGACGAACCCGAATATCTTGCAATGGCAACCGATCTTGCCCGCGAATACGGGCGTGCCGACCTTGCGATTATCGCCGCCAAGCGCAGCATCCGTACCGGCAGCGGCTATCTTGATGCCGCCTACCCCGTTCATGAACAGGTCCCGCTTGGTCATAATCCCGATCCGGCGCTGGTTCATGCAATTATGCGTCAGGAAAGCCTGTTTAACCCCGAAGCCGTTTCTTCGGCCGGGGCGCGCGGCCTGATGCAGTTGATGCCGGCGACCGCCGAACGCATGGCCAAGGACCTTAAGCTGGATTACGAAACATCACGCCTGACAAGCGATCCGGGATTTAACATCTCGCTCGGGCGGGAATATTTGACACGCCTGCTGGACCGTTGGGATGGCGAGGAAATCCTGACCATCGCCAGCTATAATGCCGGTCCAAGCCGTGTTCGTCAGTGGATTGCCGAATATGGTGATCCGCGGGATGCAGATGTTGATCCCGTCGACTGGATTGAAATGATTCCCTATAGCGAAACACGCAATTACGTTCAGCGGGTTATGGAAGGCACCTATGTCTATCGCCGCCGCTTTGCACGTGATGAAATCGCCATGGGTCAACAGGAAGAGGAAACACCGCCAAATTCCCCGTGATCTTCGACCAGCCGCACAGATCAGCGTTAAGTTGCGGTTTGGTAAAGAGAACGCCATATTTGATCAAACCCTGTCCGACAGATGAGGCCAGAGCAAATGTCAGAAAATGCACTTACTTCCTGCCGCGCATTCGTTTTCGATGCCTATGGCACCCTGTTCGATGTTGGATCGGCAGTGAACCGGTTCAAGGGAACGATTGGGGATGAAGCCGACCGGCTGTCAAGCATCTGGCGACAAAAGCAGCTGGAATATACATGGCTGCGCAGTCTGATGGGCGACTTTACCGATTTCTGGAGCGTCACGGGCGATGCTCTTGACTATGCGATGGCGGCAGTTGGCAAAAAAGACCCCGCACTCCGGGCGAAACTGATGGAAACCTATCTGTCACTCGACACATTCCCCGAAGTTGTCGAGACGTTGAAAACGCTCAAATCGCAGGGGCACAAACTTGCCATCCTGTCAAACGGTGCCAAACATATGCTGATATCGGCGGCCAAATCGTCCGGCATTCTGGCACTGTTTGATCAGATCATCTGTGTCGACGACCTTAAAACCTACAAACCGCACCCCGATGTTTATCAGCTTGCAGTCGATCAGCTTGAATTGTCGCCCGCAGAAATATCGTTCCAGTCGTCAAACGGGTGGGACATTGCCGGTGCTGGGCATTTTGGCTTCCGCACGGCCTGGATCAACCGGACACAACAACCTATGGAACGCCTGTCCCATAGTGCGGACGTGGTTCTCAAAGGTCTGGACGAATTGCTGCCGCTGGTCGCACAACCGGAAAAAGCATAAACAACCCGAACACGATCAGGTCGGATAAAGAAAACCCGGAAAAGCAGCATATTGCTTTTCCGGGTTTTTATTTCTTTGTTGGCATCGGCGAAAAAACACCAGCACAAATGCTTTATTGTTTGTGTTCTTTTTTCACGTTCGCCGCAACGATCTGGCCTGCCTGAATGACAGTAAGACCGCCCTCTTCAACGGCACCTTCAATGCGACGGCAATGGCCTTCGATATGAGCGCCTGGCTCAATCGACAGGCTTTCATGAAGGATATCGCCCAGCATACGGGCCGTTTCTGCCAATGAAACATCACGGGCGCGAACCTGCCCGGTGACAGAACCGCAGATACGGACCTTTTCGGCAACGATCTCGCCGCGCACTTCGCCATGCTGTCCGATAGTAAGATTGCGCGTGCGAATGTCGCCATTCACAAAGCCATCGACCTGAACGTCGGATTCAGAAATCAGGTCGCCGGTAACCCGAAGGTCGGAATTAATAACCGAAAGGCCGCCTTTTTTCTCGGTGGCCGAATTGTGGGAACTACTCGTTCCCTGCTGTGTCTTGCTCGTTTTTGAAAACATAATGTCCCGCCTCAATGAACTTGATGGGGTCTACCTGCTTGTCGTGAACCAAAACTTCATAGTGCACGTGGCTTCCGGTGCTACGACCGGTACTTCCCATCAATGCGATTTTGCTCTTTAAATTCACTTCGTCGCCCTTCTTGACGAGGACCTTGTATAGATGTCCGAAACGGGTTCGAAGGCCGTCACCATGGTCAATTTCAACCATCTTCCCGTATTTTCCGCTCCATCCGGCAAACACCACCTTTCCGGGGGCTGTCGCATGGATTGGTGTCTTCATGGGCCCGGCAAGATCAACGCCGGAATGAAAAGCCCATTTACCGTTGATAGGATCCTTGCGCTTTCCAAACGAACTGGAAAGGTAATAAGAATCCGCAGGCTCCCCCAACGGGGTTCTTTTAATTCTGTCATGCAGGCTTACCAGCTGGTCCATACGGTCCCCGACGGCAAGTGCAGCATTCACAAACTGTTCGTCCTCGGGATGTTCGGGCTCAAATGCCACAAACGGCCCGCCAACCCCGCCGCCGCCAAGTGCCTGGGGCTTCATCGGTGGCGTAATAACCTCATCCACTGTAAGGCCGGTCATTTCCAGAACCGATTCCAGTTCCAGAATAGTATTGTCCGCAGTTTCCGCGACGCGCTGCATCGCCTGTTTCTGAATGGTATGCAAATCCGCGATCCGCTGGCGCGCTTCGCCAAGTTCCGATTGCAGCATTTTCGAACGCTGCATCGCCTGATCGCGTTCACGCATGACACGCGACATCACGGTTTCGACCGTTTCCAACTCGTCGCGCAACGCAAGATTGCGGTTTGTGATACCGTCGATCTGGCCCTGCAGCGCATTCATCTGGTTGTCCATCGATGTCCGCAACGATGATATCCGGACCTTTTCCTTCTCGCTGACCGCCAGCTTCGAGGTGTAATCCTGAACCCGGGCCTGAAGCATCAGATTCTTTTCAGCCATCGAGAGAAGGTTACGATGGGTATCTTCCATCTGAGACGTAATCTCGCCAAAACGCCGCTGACTTTCGGTCACCCGGGCGATCAACTGATTATAGGATAATTCACTGCGAAACAGCTGTTCTTCGCGCATAGCCAACCGCTGGTCGAGATACCAGGAATAACCGGTAACTCCGACCGACCAGGTAATCGCAACGACCCCGATCAATGCCAGTGTCAACTGAGCGTATTTGCCGAGGCGCAGTTGGGAAACGGAATCGTTGGAACGGACAAGTATCTGCCGATCCGGAAACCAGTTTTCCACCAAGCGACGGCCGCGTTCGAACGCCGACATATTCAGTGTTTTACCCCTATTTTCCCATAATCGCGCTGACGGTCAAAGACCGATGCGCAACCCGTTTCTTCAGACCCCGCTGAATACCACTTCCAGTTACGCTACCTGTTCGAACGAAGACAGGCAAGCACGTTAACACACCCTTAACGTCAAAAATTTCATCTCCATTGAACTTCAATATGTTACTCAATGATCTCATTGCAAAATCAATAGCGTTTAAAAGATGCGTTTATCCCAATTCATGCTGACCTGCGCCGCCACCTGGTTTTATAGCGGACGTACCACCAAAGCTCCCGGCACAATGGGGTCGCTTGCTGCTATTCCCGCGGGATGGGCAATTGCTGTTCTTTTGGGATATCCGGCACTTCTGGCGGGAATTGTCATTGTATTCCTCGCAGGGATTCCGATTGCCCAGAAATACAGCAAGATGATCGGTGTTCACGATCCGGGTGAAATCGTCATCGACGAGGTCGCGGGCCAATGGCTTTGCATTCTTGTTGTTCCGCTGGGTCACGGCCTTGCCGATCTGGGCTGGCTCGCGGCGGCATTTGTCATCTTCCGGATTTTCGATATTCTGAAACCCTGGCCGATCCGCTGGATTGATCGCCGCATCGGCGGCGGTTTTGGCATCATGCTTGATGATATCCTTGCCGGCATCTTTGGCATGTTCATTCTGATCGGCATTCGCTTCTTCGCAGGAGTCTGATCCCTCATGCAAATCGAACCCGATATCCTTGCTTCCGCCGTAACGCTGATTACCCTTTGCAAGGCAAAAGGTGAAATGATCACAACCGCAGAATCCTGCACCGGCGGCCTGATCGCAGGCGGCCTTACCGCCGTTGACGGCAGTTCATCGGTCGTGGATTGCGGTTTTGTCACCTATTCCAACGAAACCAAGCACGGTCTGATAGGCGTCGCGCAGGAACTTCTCGACAGGCACGGCGCGGTATCCGAACCGGTCGCCATCGCAATGGCAAACGGGGCACTGGCCCGCGCACCACTGGCGACAATGGCTGTCGCGGTTACCGGCATCGCCGGGCCGGGCGGCGGATCGGAAGAAAAGCCGGTCGGTCTTGTGCATCTTGCCTGTGCGGGAAATGGACGAATAACCCTGCACCGTCGCCGCATTTATGATGGCGACCGCCACGCGGTGCGTAAGGCAACCATTCTGGAAGCCTTTGACATGCTATCGGAAATGGCAGGGATACCACGCTAGGACGGGCTCACCCGTCCATCTGATCCGGCCTGCCCCGGTCAAACCAGCTATTGCCAGCTATTGATCAATCGTCTGCGTATCCGGCTCGCCATAAACCTGATGGGCGCGCGTTTCAAAGGCATCAACCATCCGTTTGACCGCCTCGTTGAACACAACACCGATCATTTTTTGCAGCAGGCCTGAACGGAACTCGAAATCGACAAAGAAATCGATCCAGGTTCCGCCATCATCTGCAGACTCAAACACCCAGTGATTATTCAGGTATTTAAACGGTCCCTGCAGATATTCGACATCGACCCGGTCCGGGCGTTGCAGGGTGACTTTCGATGTGTATTTCTCGCGAAACATTTTGAAGCCGATCACCAGATCGGCATGCAAAACATTACCATCGCGCTTGCGTACACGTGACGCAACACACCACGGAAGAAAGTCTGAATAGGAATCAATATCTGCGACAAGGTCAAACAGCTGTTCCGGCGTATAGGGCAGTTTCCTGCGCTCCGCATGCGTCGGCACCCTGATCTCCTTTGTCGTCGCGCTTATCGGTTTGAAATGCGGCGCACTTACTGCGCCGCTGTCGTTGCCTGCATTCTGGCTTTGGCTTCGTCAGCAGCCGCAAGCTTTCTTTCGCGTGCCTTGCGCAATTCTTCGAAATCGCGGTCCGCGTGATAGCTTGAACGTGTCAGCGGCGTTGCCGACACCATCAGGAAGCCCTTGCCGCGTGCCATCGACGCATAATCCTTGAACTCGTCCGGGGTCACGAAACGATTAACCGGCTCGTGCTTAAGCGTCGGTTGCAAATACTGGCCAATCGTCAGGAAGTCGACATCGGCAACCCGCAGATCATCCATAACCTGGGCAAGTTCGTGACGTTCTTCACCAAAACCGACCATCAGGCCCGATTTGGTAAAGATTGTCGGATCAATCTGTTTGACCCGATCCAGAATGCGCAGCGACTGGTAATAACGTGCGCCCGGACGGATCGAGGTATAAAGCCTGGGAACCGTTTCAAGGTTATGGTTGAAAACGTCCGGCCGTGCACGGGCAACAATTTCAACCGCACCTGGCTTGTCACGGAAGTCCGGGGTCAGAATTTCAATCGTGGTTTCCGGTGACTTATGACGGATCGCTTCGATCACGCGGGCAAAATGTGCTGCCCCGCCATCGGCAAGGTCGTCACGGTCGACCGAGGTGATCACGACATGCTTAAGCGCCATGTCGGCAACCGCCATCGCAAGGTTTTCCGGCTCGAACGGGTCAAGTGCGCCGGGCATCCCGGTTTTGACATTGCAGAACGAGCAGGCACGCGTACAGGTATCCCCCATGATCATGAAGGATGCGTGTTTCTTCTGCCAGCATTCGCCAATGTTCGGGCAAGCCGCCTCTTCGCAAACGGTATGCAAATTCAGTCCACGTGCAAGTTCGCGGGTTTCCTGATACCCCTTCGAGGTCGGCGCCTTGACGCGAATCCATTCCGGCTTGCGTCCGGATGGACGATCCGGGCGTTTCTGCTTTTCCGGGTGACGAAGTGCTTGGGCTTCGTTGCGCGCCGTCGACATAGAGTTACCTCCGAAGGATTGGACGGGCGGCAATGTGCCGCCACGTCACGCATTTGTCAAACCGACATTCGTCCAAAACGGTCATACCGGGCATGTTTACCCGGTACACCACAATATTCTAGAAGTGGATCGCACGCCCATAGGCGTCAAGGACCGACTCATGCATCATTTCCGACAGGGTCGGATGCGGGAATACCGTATGCATCAGGTCTTCTTCCGTCGTTTCAAGACCCATGGCAATAACAAAGCCCTGAATAAGCTCGGTCACTTCGGTACCAACCAGATGTGCGCCAAGCAATTCGCCGGTTTTGGCATCAAACACGGTTTTGACCAGACCTTCGGCCTCGCCCAGTGCAACCGCCTTGCCATTACCGATGAATGGGAATTTGCCGACCTTGACGTCGTAACCTGCTTCCTTGGCTTTGGCCTCGGTCAGGCCGACACTTGCGACCTGCGGATGGCAATAGGTGCAGCCCGGAATCTTGCGCGGATCAAGCGGATGAACGCCTTTGACACCGGCAATCTTTTCAACACAGATCACACCTTCATGCTCTGCCTTGTGCGCCAGCATCGGCGGACCTGCAACGTCACCAATCGCATAAATGCCCGGCTCTGCGGTTGCGGAATAGTCATCCGTACCGATCACGTTGCGATCAACCTTCACCTTGGTGGTTTCAAGGCCAAGATTTTCGGTATTGCCGATCACGCCAACCGCGGAAATCACCCGATCAACGGTCAATTCCTGCTTCTTGCCATCCTTGGTCTCGATGGTCACAACAACATTGTCGGCATTGCGTTTAAGGTTCGCGACCTTGGCCTCGGTCAGGATTTTCATCCCGTCCTTGGTCATCATCTTCTGCGCAAGGGCGGCAACTTCCTTGTCCTCGACCGGCATGATCTGCGACATGATTTCAACCACCGTCACATCCGCACCCATGGTGTGATAGAAGCTGGCAAATTCGATACCAATCGCACCCGAACCGACAACAACCAGGCTTTTGGGCATCTTGTCAGGCGTCATCGCCTTTTTGTAATCCCAGACAACCTTGCCATCGGCTTCAAGCCCCGGCAGGGAACGCGCACGCGCACCAGTCGCAATGATGTAATTCTTCGCGGTATAGGTACCGGCATCCTTGCCTTCGACAGTGATCTTTTTCGGACCGTCGAATTTGGCTTCGCCGTTGATCACGGTAACCTTGTTCTTTTTCAGAAGATGGCCGACACCACCGGTAAGCTGCTTGGAAACGTCACGCGACCGCTTGATCACGGCATCAATATCAAAGGACGGCTTTTCGCACGACAGGCCAAATGATTTGGCATGCTGCATGTTGCGATAGACCTCTGCCGAACGCAGCAGCGCCTTGGTCGGGATACAGCCCCAGTTCAGGCAGATACCGCCAAGATGTTCGCGCTCGACAACTGCGGTTTTCAAGCCAAGCTGTGCTGCGCGAATGGCCGTGACATAGCCACCTGGGCCTGCGCCAATCACGATTACGTCGAAATTGTTATCCGCCATCGTAAGATCTCCTTCGCCTGCCCGTCACCGGCCACAGGTCTTGAAATTCAAATGCTTGCGGGGACCATTTAAAGTCCCCGCGCAATTTCCGAACCTCAGAGCAACATGCTCAGCGGATCTTCGATCAGCTTTTTGAATTCAGCCATGAATTCAGCACCGACCGCACCATCGACCACACGATGGTCAACCGACAGCGTGCAGCTCATGACGGTGGCGATTGCCAGTGCGCCGTCCTTGACGACTGCGCGCTGTTCACCGGCACCAACGGCCAGAATGCAGCCCTGCGGCGGGTTGATAATGGCGGAGAATTCCTTGATACCAAACATACCCAGGTTAGAGACAGAGAACGTCCCGCCCTGGAATTCTTCCGGTTTCAGCTTGCCTTCGCGTGCCTTGCCAGCCAGTGCCTTCATCTCGGTCGAGATTTCGGCAAGCCCCTTGCCACCCGCATTACGGATAACCGGGGTGATCAGGCCGCCTTCAATGGCGACAGCCACCGAAATATCCTGCTGCTTGCACTGCAGGATGGCCGCATCGGTCCAGACCGCATTGGCCGCAGGTACGCGTTTAAGCGCAATGGATGCGGCACGAATGACGAAATCATTGACCGATACCTTGACGCCCTCGCCGGCTTTCTCGTTAAGCTGCTTGCGGGTGGCAAGCAGATTGTCGAGTTCGCAATCGACCGTCAGGTAGAAATGCGGAACCTGCTGTTTGGACTGGGTCAGGCGACGCGCAATAACCTTGCGCATCGAGCTGTTCGGAATTTCTTCGTATTCCGGAAGACCGGTCAGATCCGGGTTCCAGCCAGACGCCGCCGGGGCCTGCGCCGCAGCAGCCGGTTTGTCACCAGCAGGTGCCGAAGCAGCAGCAGTTTCTTTCCCGGCAGGTTTGGACGACATCGCAGCCTCGACATCGCGTTTGACAACGCGACCACGCGGGCCTGAGCCCTCGACCTTGCCAAGATCAACGCCTTCGTTCGCCGCAACGGTGTACGGGAGAGATACGACTCCCGAACCGG
>CAMPHD010000070.1 GCA_946885765.1 uncultured Thalassospira sp. | reverse complement strand
TCGCGTGCCTATAACCCCGATCAGGTCGGCATCTGGGCAACTCTTGCTCCGACCTCAGAACGGTTTGCCGAACTGATGGATGATGGTCGGATGCGGCTGATTGCGGCGGATGCAACCGACCGGCCCCTCGCCTTTTGCGATCTCGAAGCCGATGGGCACATCCATTTTCTATATGCCCTGCCCGAAATTGCCGGTACCGGTGCGGTCACAGCTCTGTATGACGCCCTCGAAAAGGCGGCGCGCGACCGCAACATCGCAAAGCTTTATTCCGAAGCCAGCGAACTTGCCAAAGGCTTCCTGTTAAAACAGGGCTTTCACGTGGTTGAACGTCGCGATTTTGAAATCGCCGGGGTCCCGATCCACAACTACGCGGTCGAAAAGCGCCTTCGTCCCGTCACCTGACGCCTCGAACACAAAAAGGCAGCGATTCAGAACCGCCTTTTGTTTCAGTTATCCTTGATTGCCCGCCGTGCGGTTGTTACCACCCGCTCGACATAGGCATCGGCCTGCCCAATATAGTTCGCCGGATCGCGCAACCTGGCCCAGTCAATCCCGACACCGGTCAGTTTTGGTAATTCATCAAACAGATTGCCTTGATTGGTCGCCGACTTCGAAAGCGCGTCTTTCACCAGCTTGTCCGCCCCGTCACGTCCCAGATGTTCGGCAAGGGCAAAGGTCGCAGCCTCCGCCAGCATCGCACCACGTGACAGCTCAAGATTGGCCGCCATCCGATCCGTATTGACCTTAAGGCTCGGTACCATATCAACGGCCTGCGCCAATCCGGCCCCTGTCGCCATGATCATCTGCGGCAATGTCAGCCATTCCAGCAACCAGCTTGCCCCGGATCGTTCATGTTCGTGGATCTGGCTTTGCGCAAATGTGCCAAGCTGGCCTGCATTGAACCGCGCCAATGTGATCAGCATTTCGGCCTGCACCGGATTGGATTTGTGCGGCATGGTCGATGATCCGCCACCCTTTCCCGGCTGGACTTCGGCGATTTCGGATTGCGCCAGCAACACCAAATCCTGCCCCATCTTGCCAAGCGCACCGCTAAGTGCAGTTAACTGTGCGGCAAAATCGACCAGAACGTCACGCTGGCTGTGCCACGGCATATCGGTCGGCGGCAGTTCAAGTTCATCGGCCAGATTGCGTTCAACCTCAATCGCCTTGTCCCCGATGGATGCCAGCGTCCCTGCCGCCCCGCCAAAACTTAACCGGAACAGGTCAGAACATAACGTATCAATCCGGTGATCAATCCGCACAAGTGGCACCAGCCATCCGGCGGCCTTAAGCCCGAATGTGGTTGGCACGGCCTGTTGTGAACGGGTGCGTCCGATCATCACCGTCGCCCGGTGGGTTTCGGCTTGTGCAATCAATGCCTTGATCAGCTTGCGCGTCCGGCGGCGAATAATCGCCACCGCATCGCGAAGGCGCAAAACAAGGCCGGTATCAAACACATCCTGACTGGTCGCGCCAAAATGGACATAACGCGCATCATCCCCGCCAATCTCGGCCTTAAGCGCCTTGACCAGTGCCGGAACCGGCACACCGGCACTTGCCGTACCCGCAGCCAATGTCGCGGGATCGGGGCGAAATTCGCGGCACACATCAGCAATACGGTTCGCACTTGCTTCCGGGATCACGCCCGCGCGTGCCTCGGCCGATGCCAATGCCGCCTCGAACAGCACCATCGATGCGATCTGCGCATCATCGGTAAAAAGCGCGGCAATTTCCGCATCGGCAAACAGATTGCCAAACATCGCGGAATCAAAGGGCGAAATTGTCATCTGGTTTGGTCCACCGTTTAAACAGGTGTTATTTCAGGTCGTTAGTGTCGCGCCGCTATTGCGTTCGGTCAACAACACAAAAAGAAGCCCCTGCCCGTTCTTCAACGGCACAGGGGCCCTTTTGAAATCAAACGATCAATCAGACCGCTTCAAGCACAATGGCAATGCCCTGCCCGACGCCAATGCACATCGTCGCCAGCGCATATTTACCGCCGGTGCGTTTCAACTGCATCGCTGCCGTCCCGGTGATACGTGCGCCCGACATGCCAAGCGGATGACCAAGCGCAATCGCCCCGCCATTCGGGTTCACACGCGCATCGTCATCGGCAATGCCAAGATCACGCAACGTTGCCAATCCCTGCGATGCAAAGGCCTCGTTCAGTTCAATGACGTCAAGCTGATCAGTCGTAAGGCCAAGACGCGCCAGAAGCTTCTTGCTGGCCGGTGCCGGGCCAAAGCCCATGATGCGTGGCGGAACACCCGCCGTTGCACCGCCAACCACCTTGGCAATCGGTTTCAGGCCGTATTTCTTGACCGCCGCATCCGATGCAATGATCAATGCTGCCGCACCGTCATTCACACCCGATGCATTGCCCGCCGTCACCGAACCACCTTCGCGGAACGGGGTCGGCAGTTTGCCAAGCTTTTCGGCCGTGGTGCCCGGACGCGGATGTTCGTCCTTGTCCACGATGATCGGATCGGCCTTGCGCTGCGGAATGGTAACCGGCGTGATTTCCGCGGCCAGATTACCGTTTTCCTGTGCGGCCACCGCCTTGTCCTGCGACCGGGCGGCAAAGGCATCCTGATCAGCACGGCTGATCTTGAAATCCTCGGCAACGTTTTCACCGGTTTCCGGCATGGAATCAACGCCATACTGCTTTTTCATAACCGGATTGATGAAACGCCAACCAATCGTGGTGTCATGGATTTCCGCATTGCGCGAAAAGGCACTTTCCGCCTTTGGCATCACAAACGGCGCGCGCGACATGCTTTCGACACCGCCCGCAATCATCAGATCGGCTTCACCCGATTTGATCGCCCGTGCGGCCATGATGATCGCATCCATACCCGACCCGCACAGACGGTTGACCGTCGTGCCGGTAACATTTTCCGGCAACCCGGCCAGAAGCGACGACATGCGCGCCACGTTGCGATTGTCTTCACCGGCCTGGTTGGCACATCCGAAAATCACGTCATCGACATCGCCGAAATCGATATTCGGGTTGCGTTCGATTAACGCCTTCAGCGGAATGGCACCAAGGTCGTCCGCACGGACCGACGAAAGACTGCCGCCAAAACGGCCAATCGGGGTGCGGATAAAATCGCAGATATAAGCATCAGCCATATTCAAAGTCCTTACTGCTGGCCTTCATGGGCCTTGGCGGTGCGGGCATGCAGGTCACGCAGGACCTGAAGCTCGTGCGCGTCGGGCACCGGAGTTTCGGCGACTTCATCCGCAAATTCAACAGCCCAGCCGGTGTTTTCGATAATATCTTCGCGCGTCACGCCCGGATGGATCGATGTCACGATGAAATGCTTGCCAACCGGATGCGGTTCCATGATGCAAAGATCGGTAATCAAACGCGACGGACCTTTGGTATCCACACCATAAGATGCGCGGTCATCACCACCCTTGCCATGACCAAGCGAGGTCACGAAATCGATCTTTTCAACGAAGCCACGCTTGCTTTGTTTCATCACCAGAAACACCTCGCCACAGCTCGTCGCGATTTCCGGTGCCCCGCCACCGCCCGGCAGGCGGACCTTGGGATCGTCATAATCGCCAATCACGGTGGTGTTGATATTACCAAACTTATCAAGCTGTGCCGCGCCAAGGAAGCCCACGGAAATCTTGCCGCCCTGTAACCAGTAACGGAACATTTCCGGCACCGGCACGGTATTGACGGCCGTTTCGCAAAGCTCGCCATCGCCAATGGATAACGGCAATACATCGGGCTTCGTGCCAATCGTACCGCTTTCATAAATCAGGGTCAGTTCCGGTGCATGCGTCAAACGCGCAAGGTTGCACGCTGCCGACGGCATGCCGATGCCGACAAAGCACACATCGTCATTCTTGAGTGCACGCGAGGCAGAAACCGTCATCATTTCGGTAGGGGTATAGTCAACCATGATCTTTCCTCCACTTACCCTTTGTTCGCTTCGCGCTTGGCGGCGAAATCTTCGGGGCCGCCCTTCATGACATGCTCTTCGATCCACGCACTAAAGCTGTCGCGGTCATTGGCGATCTTGTCCCACGCCTTGTAAAACGCGTTGTCACGTTTGTAATAGCCTTGGGCATAAGACGGATGTGCGCCACCCGGCACCTCGACAATCGCGGTCACCGCCCAGTTCGGCAGCATCACGGCGTTGTAGGGAACATCGTCAAAGTTATCGACGATCTCCTCGACCGTGATGATCGACTTTTTGGCTGCCAGAACGGCCTCTTTCTGAACACCGACAATGCCTTCAAACAGGACATCGCCCTTTTTGTTGGCTTTCTGGGCATGCACCACCGCCACATCCGGGCGAATGGCCGGAACTGCTGCCAGGCTTTCACCGGTAAACGGGCATTCGATGAATTTGATGTTCTTGTTCACGCGCGGCAATTCCGCCCCGCGATATCCCTTGAACACCGCACAGGGAAGACCTGCCGCGCCCGCGTCATAGGCATTGGCCATTGCCGCGTGGCTGTGTTCCTCGATCTCAAGCTTGTGCGGCCAGCCATCCTGAACCGCGTCGCGCAAACGATGCAGCGACCCGACACCGGGGTTGCCACCCCATGAAAACACCAGTTTCCTGGCACAACCGGCCCCGATCAGCTGATCATAGATCATATCGGGCGTCATCCGGATCAGGGTCAGATCCTTGATCCCCTGACGAATGACCTCGTGCCCGGCGGCATGCGGGATCAGATGCGTGAAACCTTCCATCGAGACGGTATCGCCATCCTTGATGCAGGATGCGACAGCCTCTTTAAGCGACATGAAACGTGCAACCACGGTAAAACTCCTGTGGTAACCAGAACAATAAAACGCGGCATATTTCAGCCAGATACGTTGGAATGATTTGGATGGCTGTGACCACCGGCTTTCCCCAAAGCAGCGAACACAGCCATCCAGACCGAAACGACTTACACGTCGAAGAACACGGTTTCCGCGTCCCCCTGCATATGAATGTCGATCCGGTATTCAACCCCTGTACGGGTTTCGACACGCTTGGCAATCAGCGTATCGCGGCGATCAGCGGGAACTGATTGCAGGATGTCATCCTTGGCGTTAAGTGCCGCCTCGTCATCGAAATAGAAACGGGTAAAGGCATGAACCAGCATACCGCGCATGAACACGATGACATTGACAAACGGGGCAGTGCCATCGGCAACAACGCCCGGCTTGACCGTGTCAAAATAAAAGCGGTTCTGCGCGTCCGTGCCGGTGCCGCAACGGCCAAGGCCCCGGAAACCCGATGATGCAACATCAACCGGATTTTCGGTATATGCGCCGTTGGCATCGGCCTGCCAGATTTCGATCATCGCGTCATTGACGACATCGCCATTGCCGTCAAAAACACGACCGGTGATGCGGATATGCTCGCCTTCGGCATCCGGTCCGGCAATCGTGGCGTCTGCGATATCGGTAAAGTCATAACCATACTGCCCGGCCGTCAGGCCATAGGCGAAATACGGGCCAACCGTCTGCGAAGGGGTTTCACCATAAGACATGACTTAATCCTCCATCGGGGTGGCATTGCGTCCGCGAAGGACGATGTCAAACTGATAACCAAGGGCAAAGCCTTCCTCGGTTTTCTCGATTGAAAATTTGGCAATCAGGCGTTCACGCGCGGCCGCGTCCCGTGTTTCAAGGAAAATCGGATCAAGTTCCAGCAACGGATCGCCCGGGAAATACATCTGGGTCACAAGGCGCGTGGCAAATCCCGGCCCGAACACCGACAGATGGATATGGTTCGGACGCCATGCGTTGAAATGGTTGCCCCACGGATAGGCCCCCGGCTTGATCGTATAGAACATGTAATTGCCGTTGGCATCGGTCATGCAACGCCCCGACCCGCGGAAATTCGGATCAAGCGGCGCTTCATGCTGGTCAACCTTATGGACATAACGCCCCGCCGCATTTGCCTGCCAGATTTCAACAAGAATATCAGGCTGCGGGCGGCCATCGGTATCCATAACCCGGCCATGCACCACAATGCGTTCACCTTGTGGCTCGCCATTGGTGATGCCATTCTTGGTCAGATCAAAATCAAGCTTGCGTACCGATGCAGGGGCAAAACGCGGGCCGGTGCCCTCACTCAATCCTGATTTGATCGCAAGCGGTGCCTGCGTCGGGCCACGCAAAATGGTGGACTTGTAACCGGGTGCGATAAGGGGGGCGTGGGAACCCCAGTCGCGCGGTTTAAAGGTGGACATGGCGTTTACTCTCCCTTGGCAGCCGCATCGATCTCGGCATAGGTGTGTTTGGCAATGCGGAATGCCGTATTGGCGGTGGGAACGCCTGCATAAACCGCAACATGCATCAGGGTTTCGCGAATATCTTCGCGCGTGGCGCCGGTATTCAGCGTCGCACGGATATGCATCGCCAGTTCTTCTTCATGGCCAAGCCCGGCCAGAAGCGCGATGGTCACGATACTGCGTTCGCGTTTGGTGAACGCCTCGCTGGTCCAGACACCATTCCAGACATTCTCGGTGATGTAACGCTGAAAACCGGCATCGATTTCCGTGACATTCGCCGATGCACGATCCACATGGGCATCACCCAGAACGGAACGGCGGGTTTTCATACCGACTTCATACCGGTTCTCAGACAAGGTTCTTCTCCTTGATAAATCGGTCGATCAACCGGGAAAGCAATTCAGGGGTTTCAAGGCACGGCAAATGCCCGACCCCGTTTATAAGTTCGAATTCGGCACCGGGGATCATCCCGGCCATGTCGCGCACCACATCGGGTGGTGTCGCCAGATCGTCCGATCCGCAGACACAAAGGACCGGAACAGAAATGCGTGTCGCCGCATCGCGCAGATCACCATCGCGAAGGGCAACGCACGTTCCGACATAACCCTCGACCGTGGTGCGCACCAGCATGTCGCGATACATCGCGGTCTCAACCGGCCGTTCGCGGCGATATGTCGGCGATAGCCATCGTTCGATGATCGCATCGCCAAGAACCTCGATACCGCCTTCCTTGATGGCATTGATGCGCGTATTCCAGCCATCCGCATCGCCTAGCTTCGGCGCGGTATCACACAGGATCAGCCCGCGAACGCGTTTTGGTGCCAGTTCCGTGACCTTCTGCGCAATCAGTCCACCGACGGACAAACCGCAAATAATGACGTCCTTGACGCCCAGATAATCCAGAATCCCGATCAAATCATTGGCATGCAGGTCGATATTGTAATCCGCCCCGCCAATGCCCGATAAACCATGCCCGCGCTTGTCATAGGTTATGACGTTGAACCGGTCGGCAAAGGCCGCAACAACATCGTTCCAGATACGAAGATCCGTACCCAGCGAATTTGAAAATACCAAAGCCGGGCCGTTTTTCGGGCCGCTTTGGGCATAATGGATATGTGTCCCGTTGATCGGGGCGACTTGTAAATTCATGTCATTTCCACCCTGACTTGTTACCCATAATCTGGCAGGTGGTTTTGGTTATGTAAAATGAGGATTTGCGTTAATTGCATAACTATACAATTATATAAACGTCGAAGATTTGATTTCTGGAATGGTAGATATGCTTGATCAACGTATTAAATTCCGCCATCTGACCTGCTTTCTGGAGGTCGCCCGCCAGCGCAGCGTCGTCAAGGCCGCCGACACATTATCCATCACCCAGCCGGCCGTATCCAAAACCATCCGCGAACTCGAAGAACATCTTGATGCCCGTCTGTTTGACCGGTCCAAACGCGGCGTCACGCTAACCGATTTCGGCAAGGTATTTTTGCGTTATGCCGGAGCCAGCGTCACCGCCCTTCGTCAGGGCGTCGATAGTATCAGCCAGGTGCGCATGCAGGGCGGTCTTTCGATCAATCTTGGTGTTCTGCCAACCGTCGCCGCCAGCGTCATGCCAAACGCCATCCACCGGTTCAAGGCACTAAGCCCCGACACAACGGTCAAGGTCGTCGCCGGGCCGAACGTGATGCTGATGGGGCAATTGCGCGTTGGTGAACTTGATCTGGTGGTCGGTCGTCTGGCCGAACCCGATCAGATGTCGGGCCTGTCCTTTATACATCTATATTCCGAACATATCTCGCTGGTCGCGCGCCCCGGTCATCCGCTGCTGGCCGATAAAAACCCGGACATCACCCGCATCCGCGAATTTACCGTTCTGGTGCCGCCCAAACAGGCGATCATTCACCCGACCGTCGATAAAATGCTGATTGCGCATGGCATCGGTGCCCTGCCCGACCGGATCGAGACCGTCTCAACATCCTTTGGTCGTGCCTTTACCCGCGAAACCGATGCGATCTGGATCATCTCGAACGGGGCTGTGGCATCCGACATTGCCGAAGGCCATCTTGTCGAATTGCCGATAGATACCAGCGATACCTTTGGCCCGGTGGGCCTGACCACCCGCATCGACAGCCCGGTATCCCCGCCGGTCGAAATCCTGATCAATGCGGTCCGCGAAGAAGCCACCCGGCATCATTCAGTCCGTTCTCGCCAACAAACATAATCATATGGTTATGAAAACAAGCCCCAATATCATTATACATAACCATGTATCGAAGATTAGATTGTTTACAAATTGGCATGGCTGCTGTGCATAATCGGCACATTTACCATCCAAAATAATAACAAAAACAACAAAAAAAACTTCTGGAAAACTTCGCACACTAGAAGCGCATCATGGCTGAGACGTTGACGGCGTTTAAAAGCGCTAGGGGACGTACAAAGGAGGAAGAATGAAAAACATCACCACATTGCTGGCAGGTGCCGCGGTTGCGACCATGGTGTCGTTCGGCGCACATGCACAGGAAGTAACCCTTACGATCCAGCACTTCCTGGGTCCGAAAGCACCGGCCCAGGCCCAGATGATGGAACCGTGGGCGAAAAAGATCGAAGAAGAATCAAACGGCCGCATCAAGTTTGAAATTTTCCCGTCCATGTCGCTGGGCGGCAACCCGCCGGAACTGTATCGTCAGGTCCGTGACGGTGTGGCCGACATTGTCTGGACCCTGCCGGGTTACACCCCGGGCGTCTTCCCGCATACCGAAGTCTTTGAACTTCCGGGTGTCCATCTGGGTGACGCACGCGCGACCAACCTCGCGATCTGGGACATGATGGAAGACATGGCACCGGACCTTAAGGACGTCCATCCGCTGGCCGTTCACGTCCATGCCGGTCAGGCCATCCACCTGACCGAAAAAGAAGTCCGCACTGTTGCCGATGTCAAAGGCCTCAAACTGCGTACGCCGACCCGTACCGGTTCCTGGGTGATTGAATCCTGGGGCGCAGAACCGGTTGGCATGCCGGTCCCGGCCCTGCCGCAGGCAATGTCGCTTGGCGTGGTTGACGGCGGCCTTGTTCCGTTCGAAGTCGTTCCGCCGCTGAAACTGGCTGAACTGGTTTCTTATTCTGTCGAAGGCGAAGGCGTTAATTCACGCTTTGGTACCTCGGTCTTCCTGTTTGCGATGAACAAGGACCGTTACGAAAGCCTGCCCGACGACCTGAAAGAAATCATCGACCGTAACTCCGGCCGTGATTTTGCCGCCCATATCGGTGACGTTTTCAACAATGTCGAAGAAGTCGGCAAGAAAATGATCAACGATGGCAAAGGTCAGGTTGTCGAACTGACCCCGGAAGAAAAAGCAACGTTTGACGATGCATCCGCATCGGTTGTTGATCGCTGGATCGAAGAAGCAAAATCGAACGGTATCGACGGCGCGGCACTGGTTGAAAAGGCCAAAGCTGCCGTTCTCGCCCATACCAAACAGTAATCTTTCCAAGTTACTGGCAAATCTGACAGGGTTACGTATCATAACGTTACGTAACCCTGCTTTCCCGCAAGATTGTATTGATACATGAAACACGTGCTGAATAAGGCCGCATCCTGGTTTGCCGTGGCTGGCGGTTTTTTGGCCCTGCTGATCGCGGTCGTGACCATCGTCAACGTTACCGCATTCGGACTGGACAAACTTGCGCGCCTGTTTGGTGCGAATTTTCCGGCAATTATCGGCTACGAAGATTTCGTCAGCATGGTTGTCAGTTCGGCAGCCCTGATGTTCTTCCCCTATTGCCAGACCCGCTACGGCCATGTCGCCGTAGATGTCTTTATCAAAATGTTTCCCCAATGGTTCGCGCGCGGTGTCGATATCGTATCGGGCATCCTGATGACGCTTCTGGCCCTGTTCCTTGGCTATATGATGATCAACGGCCTGATCGAAGTCCGCAGCGACAATACCCTGTCGGCAATTCTGGGCTGGCCGATCTGGCCGTTCTATGTGCCGGGCATCGTGTCGATGTTCCTGTGGGCGCTGATTGCCGCAAGCCAGATTTTCGAAAGCGAGGCCCCGGCCAATGTCTGAACGCGAATTAATCGGCCTTGGCGGTCTCGGACTGCTGTTCTTTATTCTGGCACTGCGCGTTCCGGTCGGGCTTGCCATGATCGGCGTCGGGATCGGCGGCAACTATGTGCTCAGCCTGTTCTTCCCGTTCCTGCGCTTTGAACCCTATCTGCAACAGTTCAAATCCCTGTTTTACGGGATTGTCTCGAACTATGAACTGTCGGTCGTGCCGCTGTTTGTCCTGATGGGCTATCTCGCCAGTCAGGCAAACCTGTCACGCGATCTGTTTCAGGGTGTAAACGCCATTCTCGGCCGCTTCCGGGGCGGTGTTGCCATGGCCGCCATCGGGGCCTGCGCCGGTTTCGGTGCGGTTTGCGGATCATCGCTTGCGACCGCATCCACCATGGGCAAGGTCGCCCTGCCGGAACTGCGCCGCCTGAATTATTCGCCGCGCCTTGCTACCGGCACGCTGGCGGCGGGCGGAACACTTGGCATTCTGATCCCGCCCTCCGTCGCACTGGTGATTTACGCCGTCACGGTCGAGGCATCGATCATCCAGATGTTCCAGGCGGCCATCATTCCCGGTTTGCTGGCGGTGGTGTTCTTTATGGCGGTCATTGCCATTCAGGTTCGCCTGAACCCAAGCCTCGCCCCCATCCCTGCACCGATGGAACCAGCCGAACGCCGCGAGGCATTGCTGCGCCTGATCCCGGTCATGGTGATTTTCGGATCAATCATTCTCGGTCTTGGGGCCGGTCTGTTCACCCCGACGCCGGCGGCCGGTGTAGGCGTGTTTGCCATTCTGGTTTACGGCGCGTATATGCGCCTGCGGGGCAAGGGGGGCCTGACCTTTAGCGGCCTCAAACAGTCGCTGCGCGATACGGCTGTCACCACCTCGATGATTTTCTTCATCCTGCTGGGGGCCGAAATCCTCAAGGGCTTCTTCAGCCGCGCCAACCTTCCGGCCTATATGGCCGAGGCCGCCGCCACCAGCGGCCTTGATCCGTGGCTGATCATGGTTCTGATGC
>CAMPHD010000069.1 GCA_946885765.1 uncultured Thalassospira sp. | reverse complement strand
CAGAATGGCTCCGACATTTGCCCCGTCAAAATCAACACTGCTCAGATCGGTTTCCCCAAACGCAACCCCGGAAATATTGGCGCGCACCATTTTGACATCGGCCATCTTCGGATTGGTGAAGATCGCATTGCGGATATCGGCCTTGGAAAAATCCGCACCGCTGAGATCGGCATGCCACATCACGCCGGTTTTATGCCCCTGACCGTCGCGTTGCTCGACCGCACCAAAACGCGCGCCTTGAAAAACCGCCTTCTGGCAGTTCGCCCCTGTCAACCGGGCACCGTTCAATGTTGCACTGTTCATCTTGGCAAGTTTCAGGTCCGCACTGCGCAATGACGCCATGGCAAGGATGGTGTCGATGAAAAGCGCACCACGCAAGATACACTCATCGAAACATGCCGCAGACAGATCAAGACCGGAAAAATCCATTCCCGAAAGATCACGCCCGGTTGCATTCAATGGCGTCCCGACCTGCCCGTTTGTCGATAACCATTCACTATGCGCATTCACAAGATCGCGAATATCGTCGGGCAACGGGGCAAGCGCCCTGCTGCCAAGGCTGTTGGCGGTATTGGCCTGGGACAAATCAACACCGGTCATATCGACATTGCGCATATTTGCGCCGCTCAAATCCGTTCCCGCCAGGACCGCATTCTGAAGCTTCGCCCCCTTGAGGTTGGCGTTCTTCATCTTCGCACCCGAAAGGTTGCAGCCCGATAAATCCGCCCCGGCAAGATTGACCGCAAACATGTTGGCATCGCTAAGATCTGCATCAATCAGACTGGAACCCGACATATTGCTTTCGGCCAGATTGGCCCCCGCCAGCATCGACCCTTCCATATCCGCGTTGGCAAGATCAGTTGCGCGCTTGACCCGGCGTTCGCGCCCGGCATCCATGACAATCATAACGCCTGATCGAAGATCGGCCCCCTTGAGGTTGGCATTGCGCAGCTTGGCGCGTGCCATATTCGCCCCGCGCAAATCCGCCCGCACAAAGCTTGATCCCTCAAGATCGGCTTCGACAAAGTTGGTTCCGAAAAGGTCGCAGAAGTTAAAGCTGACATCATTGATGACGGCCTGGATAAAATTCGATCCGGGCAGGATGGCGTCTTCAAGGCTGATCTTGCTCATCTTGATGCGCGAAAGGTTCCCGTTGCGAAGCTGCATGCGCTTGCCACCAGGCTGTTTCAATACATATCGCTGATGCTTTTTGATCGCTTCAATCAGCTCTGTACGTGAAACCATTTGATAGGATCGATCCCCCGAAGATCTGGCCCGGTTTAAGGTTTGGAGTTTTTACAGTTTTATTGTAGCCGGGATTCACCGCTAATTTTCTGACACAATATGACATCTTGGTATTTTCGCGCCACTTTCCAACAAGTTGACGCAATAAATTACAAAACAATTTTACATATCTATACAAAGATATAGATACGGGTATCGAACTTTCGGTTCCTTCCATGGAACTCTCCCGATGCCAATGGCATTACCATCCATTGCCCGGCACAACTTCATTTAAATGACCTCAATACCTTTGATCTGGCACGTCAAATCACCAAATCCATAAGTAGTGCTCACTGTATGGACCACAATCTATGAAAAGCATCCTGTTCGTTGACGATGACGAAAACATCCTGAGCGGCCTGCGTCGACGGCTGCGCGGCATGCGTCCCGACTGGGAAATGGTATTTGCTGCCAACGCAAACGATGCGCTGGAACTGGCCAAAACCATGCAGATAGATGTCATCGTATCGGATATGCGCATGCCCGGAATGGATGGGGCAACGCTGCTGGGCACATTGCAAAAAACCCACCCGCATGCCACACGAATCATTCTTTCCGGCTTTGCCGAAGAAGAGGCTGTTTTACGAACTGTCGGACCGGCGCATCAGTATCTCGCCAAACCTTGCGAAGACTCCCTTTTGATCGAAACAATCGAAAACGCCCTTGACCTGCGCAGTCTTCTGACTCGCCCGGAATTGCGGTCTCTGGTCGCCAGCATCAATTCGCTAAGCTCTCCGCCCGACACCTATTTACGGCTCGTTACCGCACTGGAAAATCCGAAAATCTCGCAGGAACAGATCACCCGGATCGTTTCTTCCGACATCGCCTTGACCGCCGAAGTCCTTAAACTGACCAATTCCGCCTATTTCGCCATCGCCCAGAAAATAAGCTCGGTTTCTCATGCCGTGCGCATGATCGGCACCGAAACGCTTAAGGCACTGGCACTTTTCGTCGGCATTTTCCGCGGCTTTGACGGCCCTAAAAGCGAAGCCGACAAACTGCTGCGCCTCTGCCACCGCAGCCAGCAGATCGGCGTCACCGCAGCCCTTATTGCAGAATATGAAAAGCTTCCGCGCGCCATCTGCCACGCCGTCCCGTCAACCGGTATGCTAAGCCACGTCGGCAGCCTGATCCTTTACGCCAATCGCAACGCAGAAATGACCAAAGTGATTGAACGGGTTGAAAACGAACATGTCCCTATCGAACAGGCCGAAATTGAACAATTCGGGGCAGGGCACCCGGAAATCGGCGCCTATCTTCTGGGATTATGGGGTTTCCCCGCACCCGTGGTCCAGGCCGTTGCCTATCATCACCGCCCGATGGATACACCGCATCGTGAAATGAATGTCCTGACCGCGATCTATGTCGCCCAGGACCTCACACGTCAGGTCGCACTCGAAGAAGCAGGCAAGGAATTCGAAAGCCATATCGACATGGATTACCTCACAAGCATCGGCAAAGCCGATCAGCTTGAAGAATGGCGCATGATTGCGCGCGTTGTAGCCGACAAATACAAAACCCTGACCCAGTAAAGATCGTGGCCATGGAAAAAAGCAAAGTCCTATTCGTCGACGATGACAGAAACCTGCTTCATGCGCTCCAGCGTAAAATGCGCCGCAAATTCGATTTTGAAATCGCGGTCGGCGGACAGGAAGCCCTGCGCATTCTGATGGAAGACGGCCCCTTTGCCGTCTGCATTGCCGACATGCGTATGCCCGGCATGGATGGCATAAAACTTCTGACCGAAATCGGCCGGATCAGCCCTGATACGGTACGCATGATGTTAACCGGCAACGCCGATCAGCACACCGCCGTCGAGGCCATCAATCGCGGGAAGATTTTCCGCTTTTTCAGCAAACCCTGCGATGACGAAATGCTCGAACAGGGCATCAATGATGCCATTCGCCAGCATCACCTGATCACGGCGGAACGCGATCTGCTTGAACAGACACTGGCCGGTAGCGTCAAGGTTCTGACCGATGTTCTGGCCCAGCTAAATCCCCTGATATTCGGGCGTTCCATGCGGGTGAAATCATGGTGTGACATGATTGCGCGTGATATCGGCTATCCGCAACCATGGGAACTGGGCCTCGCGGCCCTTCTTGCGCCAATCGGCATGGTATCCCTGCCGCCCGATACGTTGGCACGGCTTGCCATGGGCAAGGTTCTGCAACCGCTTGAACGCGATCTGCTTAACCGTACACCGGAAGTCGGCAGACAGCTGATTGCCAATATTCCGCGCCTGAACCATATCGGCGATATCGTTTACCTGCAGTTCAAGAACTTCGACGGGTCGGGCTTTCCTGTTGGCGAAAGCCCCAAGGAAACAGACATTCCATTAGGCGCACGCATATTGCGCATCCTCAATGACCTTGCCGAACTCAGTACCAGCGACATGCCTCTGGCCCAGAATTTTGATGAATTGCAGGATCATCCGCATCGATATGACCCGGCCCTGCTCGATCATATATCCGATCTTCTTGCCATCGTTGACGATTCCTACGATATCAAAGCCCATCCCAAAGGGCGCGAACAGGACATCTTTCTCAAATCACTGCGCGTGAATGACTTCCTGATGACCGATATCGAAACCGTCGAAGGCCATGTCCTGCTGACACATGGCAATCACCTTTCCGAAGTCCAGTTGCAGCGCCTCCGCGTATTTCAGGAAATACACAAGTTTCGCGAACCAATACGCATTCGTCGTGGCGGATCACCGCCGTCGTAAAACGTTTGAAATAACGGAAATGCAGGCATGACGGACAAACGGCAGAATGACGACAACCTCAAAATCATGCATCCCGCCAGTGATTCGACGGGAACCGATGACCTGCTTGATGCCATTGATCAGCTTGATGTCAGCGAAGAAGCCCTTAAACAGATTCATGCCCTGCTGAATGAACAGAAAAAACGCGAAACAGAGTCCAATCAACGTCTTAAAACCATCATCAACAGTGTGGTTGAAGGCATTCTAGTTGTCGATGGTGCCGGAAGGATCTGCGATTGCAACGACTCTGCGCTCACCTTGCTCCGTGGCACGATGGAAACCATGCTGGGCACACCGGTCGAAACACTGTTCGTCGACCGCAAATCAACGGTACGCCACAAATTGTTGAACCGCTGCATCAATATCAGCAGTGGCACACTGCGCTATGACTATACCGAAACCATGGGACAACGTCTTGATGGTGACACCTTCCCGATGGAAATCACCGTCAGCCCGGCAAATTTCACCGGTGAAATGAGCTACCTTTACATTTTCCGTGATATCACGCGCCGCAAACAGGCAGAAGAATCGCAGCAAAAGCTCGAAGGTGAATTGCGCGAAGCCTTGAAACTCGAAGCCATCGGCCATCTTGCTGGCGGGATCGCGCATGAAATCAACACACCCAGCCAGTATATCCGCGACAACCTGAAATTCCTCAATGACGGCTACGGGGCCCTGTCACGTATTCTGGGTCTTGCCTTGCAGGCACTCTGGCAGAATCGCGACAAACTGCCTGAAAACACCTTCAATAATTTTGCGCGCAAAATGCGCGATGCCGATCTGGAATTCCTGCTTGATGAAATTCCGCACGCAACCCAGCAATCGCTTGACGGCATCAATCAGGTTGCGCGTATCGTCCTGTCGATGAAGGAATTTTCCCATCCGGGCGGGGCTGAAAAAACCGCGACCGATATCAACCGGGTCCTGTCAAACGTTACCGTCATATCGCGCAACGAATGGAAACATTACGCACAACTGGTTGAAAACTACGAACCGGAACTGCCGCATATTCCGTGTCATATCAACGAAATCAATCAGGTGTTTCTCAACCTGATCGTCAATGCCGCGCAGGCGATTGACGCCGCCGGGCGCGCGCCCGAAGAAGGCGAGATCAAAATCAAAACCACCTTTCTTGATGACAGCATCCTGATCAGCATTTCCGATAACGGCACCGGCATCGCCAAGGAAAACCGATCCAAAATCTTCAACCCGTTTTTCACCACCAAGGAAGTCGGTAAAGGCACCGGTCAGGGATTGGCCATCACCCATGACATCGTGCAGATCAAGCATGGCGGACGCATCTGGTTTGAAACCGAAATGGGCAAGGGCACGACATTCCATGTCCTCCTCCCGGCCGAGGATCGGACTGGCAAACCCGACGCAGTAAAGAAACCGGCTATCGCGGCGCGAACAAAATAATCCCCGCCCCGACAAGGCAAACGGCAACGCCGGTCATGTCCCATCGGTCGGGCATTTTGCCCTCAATCAGCCACAACCAGCCCAGCGACGCCGCGATATAAATCCCGCCATAGGCCGCATAGGCCCGCCCGGCAAAATCGCTTTCGACCTTGGTCAACAACCATGCGAAGACAATCAGCGACAAAATACCCGGCACGATCCAAAGCCCGGATTTGCCAAGCCGAAGCCACGCCCAGAACGCAAAGCATCCGGCGATTTCGGCAATTGCTGCTCCGGCATAGGCCGCAATGCTGTGCATCTTTTCCTCAGATCAGAATGCGGGGCGCAAATCCCCGGCATATTTGCCCGCCCAGTTGGTCAGAACCGGCGTCAGATACTTTTTAAGCGTCTCGGCACGGGCATCGTCAATCACGCCATGCTGGCGCAGGATCGCGCCCATCGCAACCTCGGCCCCTCGCTGGGTGCCGTCATCGATCTTAAGGGCAACGCCAAGCCCCTGTTTAGGGAATGCGGCGCAATAAACGCCTTCCGCCCCAACCTTGACCAACGCATCCTCGCCGCAGACTTCCATGATCCCGGTGCAAAAACGCCCGGTGCCCGCCACCATGAACGGGGCTTGCGCACATCCCCTGCGAATGCGCTTGATCGCCTCAATACGTTTGGGGGCCAATCCGCTCGGATCGGCCATGCGTGCCATGGCAAGGCCAAGGTCACGCAACCGCATGCCGATCACCGGAATGCCGCATCCATCAATGCCGCGCGGTGTGAACGACAGATCGCAATCGCCCATTTCTTCCAGAACCCTGATCAGGCGCTGCTGAACCGGGTGGGCTTCCTCGATATAGCCCGCCGGATCATCGCCCAGATGCTGCGCGGTCGTCAGAAACCCGCAATGCTTGCCCGAACAATTGTTATGCGCCTTGCTCAATTTCACATGATCGGACGCCTGCTTGATCGCCGCGTTCAGGCTCAATGAATAATGCGGCGCGCAGGCCAGCGTATCGACCGACAACCCGATTTTCTCAAGCCATGCGGCAACGGTCTGCGCGTGTTCTTCCTCGCCATTATGCGACGAACAAGCCAATGCAATATGCTTGTCCTCAAGCCCGAACGCATCCGCCGCCCCGCTTTCAAGCAGCGGGATCGCCAGCAACGGCTTGATCGCGGATCGCGGATACATCAACGCGTCAATATCGCCCCCTTCGGCAACCACGGTGCCATCGGCCTTCATCACGACATACCGCCCGCGATGGAAACTCTCAACCATCCCGCCACGGGTGGCTTCGACAAGGATCGGATTGGCAGCAATCTGGTTGGCAGAATTGGCAGACATCTTGGGGGCTCTCCATGACTGGCGCATTCAAAACAGGATCAAACCTATGCCCGAAATCGCCCCAAAAAAGCAAGCATCACCCGTGACGCAGTGCAGCGCCACGACAACTTTCATCCGCCTGCCAGATGACCAACCGGGATGGCCGTCTGATTCTTGTATTCCTTAAGTACAAGGCTTGACTGAACATCACGCACATTGGGCATCGACAACAGCTTGTGCGTCACGAAATCCCCAAAACTTTCAATATCGCGCGCCAGGGCCACCAGAAGGAAGTCCTGCCGCCCGGTCATTGCCCAGCAGGACATGATCTGCGGCAGGTCGTTCATCGCCTTGGCGAAATCCTCCGCCCCTTCTTCGGTGTGGCGTTGCAGGCGGACCTGAATGGTTGCCAGCACGCCAAGCCCGGCCTTCTTGCGATCGAGCAACGCCACCGTCTGGCGGATGATGCCCGATGCCTCAAGCTGCTTGACCCGGCGCAGGCAGGGCGATGGCGACATGCCAACCTTTTCGGCCAGTTGCACATTGCTGATTGATGCGTCGCGCTGAAGGATTTGCAGGATTTTGATGTCGGTTGGGCTCAACAGCATATCGGTCATTTTTCGCCCCAAAACTGGCTTATACGGTCATATTTGATCAACCATAATGCATTTTGGCCGCGACATCGCGCGAAAATGACATTTGAATTGATGTAAAATAATCCATGCAGAAATTCTCATCAGGGAGCAAACGAGGACCGTCATGGACCAGAACAAAAATCTGCGCGGCGATTACAGCCACATCAATGATGACTACACCGTGGCCCAGGACTGGGCATCCTATTCCGGGGCCGAACACGACCTCTGGCGCAAACTTTATGCCCGCCAGAAGTCGATCCTGCCGGGCTATGCCGCCCCGGACTATATCCGCAATCTTGAAAAACTTGATGCTGCCGATGGCATTCCGCATTTCGGCCGGGTCAGTGAAAAACTTCATGCCGCCACCGGCTGGCACCTTGTCGCGGTGCCGGGGCTGGTGCCCGATGATGTATTTTTCGATCACCTCGCCAACCGGCGCTTTCCGGTGACCGTCTGGCTGCGCAAGCCAGAGGAAATCGACTATCTCGTCGAGCCCGACATCTTCCATGACTTCTTTGGTCATGTGCCGATGCTTTATGATCCGGTCTTTGCCGATTATCTGGCGGCTTACGGCGCCAAGGGCCCCGAAGCCATTGCCAAGGGCGGGCTCAAGAAACTTGCACGGATGTATTGGTACATGGTCGAGTTTGGCCTGATCATGACCGACCACGGATTGCGCGCCTATGGGGCGGGCATGCTGTCATCACAGACCGAAACCATCTATTCCGTGTCCGACCCACACCCCAACCGGGTGGCATTTGACCTCGAACGGGTGATGGCAACCGACTATGCGATTGACGATTTCCAGAAAACCTATTTCGTGCTGACCGACTATCAGCAGCTTTTCGACGCGATGGATGCGGATTTCGCGGCCATCTATGACCGCCTCGCCCAGCGTCCGGCGATTGATCCGGCAGTCACGCTTCCCGGTGATCAGCTTTATTATATTCACGGGGACGAGGAGCTCACCATCGCTATGCAGGCGGGTGATGTGACGCCACGGCGGGACGCCTGAGTTGGCATGTGCTATTATAATGTGCGGAGGTTGATCAATCGGGTCCAGGGGCATTTTTTGCCAAAAGACCCGATTTTTTGATTATTCACAAAAAATGAAAAATACAGGCGATTACCAAAAATAACTCAGCAATGGCTCATGGATTTATCGAGCGCCCGGTTAAGCTGCTCGATCACCACCATCGGGCTTGCATCCTTGCTGATAAAGTCAGCCGCACCAAGGGCATCGGCCTGTGCCCGCGTATCGGCATCATAATGGGCCGAGAAAAACAGAACAGGCACCTCCACCGCGTTGGGGAAGCGGCGGCGAATCTCGCAAAAGGCTTCAAACCCGCTCATGCCGGGCATTTCAAGATCCAGAATAATCGCGCGCGGATAAAGACCGTCCAGTTGGTCGATCAGATCGTCGGCACAGTCAAACCCTGCCACGTCATACCCGGCACGGCGCAAAACGGTTTCAAGGGCCGCTTTGGCGCTGGGGCTGTCGTCGGCAAACGCAACCAGACCGTCATGTGTCGGTCGGGGCGGCACGGCGCTGAGCGCATTCATGGATGGCAATACTCCGAGATTTGGGACAGCCCCAATCTGGCAGATGAAAATGTCAAATTGGTTAAACCCCGCATTTTTTCCCAGAAACCATCACAATCCAGCCAAAGTATAATGGCAGCGCCGCGCCATAAATATCCGTTCATCAACCTCACCCTTGGCAGAAAACAACCATTTTTCAGACGGATAACGTTACGGAATACTGATGGATGGTCGCAAAATTGACGTAAATAGGTATTTCCATGCCTATTTACGTAATTATAGGCGGGTGCTATAAACACCGCCATGTCGCAGATGCGATATGGAAACATTCTTTCGGGAATTCGGTACGGTCCGATGCATGTCCATGACCAAGGCCGAAGCTGCCCTCGCAACTGTAAATGCACCGTTTCTGGCAGTGCATAAGTCAGATACCGAAAGATGGCTCTGTTTCTGCCGAACCGGGCGGGGTGTACCGGACGGAGGGAATCCGTTGTAAAATAGAATCGACCAGATCCGAAAAGATCGGACCGCGACCGGGAGAGAGCATGACAGACCCGTTAAAGCTGGCCTCAGAGTTTCCAGCCGCAGATTATGCGAGCTGGCGTCAACTGGCGGAATCCGGCCTGAAAGGCGCATCCTTTGACAAGAAACTGGTCACAAGGATGCTTGACGGTTTCGCGATGCAGCCGCTTTACACCAACGATGATCAGGATGATGCCACCCGCCTGATCCATCAGGTCCTGTGTGCCGCCGTCGACGCCAAGGACGCCGCCAGCGGCTGGGATATTCGACAGCTTCATGCCCATCCCGATCCCAAATCGGTCAATGCCGCGATTCTCGACGATCTTGAAAACGGCGCGACGTCGGTTCTTTTGCGTCTGGATGCCGCCGCACGCGCAGGCGCGGATATCACATCGGGCGACGCTGGCATTGATGGCATCGCCATTCACTGTCTTGCCGATCTCGATTGCGCACTTGACGATGTCTATACCAACCTTGCGACCATCGCACTTGATGCCGGTGCTGCCGCCATCCCGGCCGCCGCCATTCTGGCAGCGCGCCTTGAAAAGGATACGGAAAACAGCACTGACGCGGATGACGATTTTGCAAGCGACGCCGCCCCGGCCTTTAACATTGATCCGATTGGCACATTGGCCGCCACAGGATGCCTTCCGGTTTCCGCCAATGATGCCATCAAACAGGCCGCCGATATTACCGCTGATCTGATCGACCGTTTCCCACATGCCACCGCCATCACCGTCAATGGCGCGCCGTTCTATAATGCCGGTGCGACCGATGGGCAGGAACTTGCCTGCCTGCTGGCCGGTGGTGTCACCTATCTGCGGACGCTGACCGATACCGGCATGGTGATTGATCAGGCCGCGGGCGCGATTGCGTTTAATGTTGCGGTTGGCACCGATTTCTTTGCCGGGATTGCCAAACTTCGCGCGCTTCGCCTGATGTGGAGCCGCGTTCTTTCGGCATCGGGTGTAGATGATGCCACCATCACGATCAATGCGGTATCAGCCGAGATGGCGCTGTCGAAGGTTGATCCGTGGGTCAATATGCTGCGTACCACCGTCACCAGCTTGAGCGCCGGTCTGGGCGGGGCCGATAGCGTTATCTGCCTGCCCTATGATCATCTGATTGGCCTGCCCGATGGCTTTGCGCGCCGCATTGCGCGCAACACCCAACTGATCCTGCAGGAAGAAAGCAACGTTCACCGCGTGATCGATCCGGCGGGCGGGTCATGGTTCATCGAGAACCTGACCCGCGAACTGGCATCTAATGCCTGGGGCCGGTTCCAGTCACTTGAAGCCAAAGGCGGCATTATCAAGGCCCTTGCCGACGGGTCCCTGCAAAAAGAGATTTCGGAAATCTGGCAGACCCGCGAAAGCCGCATTGCCACCCGGCGTGATCCGCTGACCGGGGTGTCGGAATTCCCCAATATCACCGAGGCCAAAGTCACCTGCGATACGCCGAATCTCGCGACGATCCGCAAGGAAGCCAAAGCCCGCCAGACCGGGTTCAAGGGTGCAATCGGAAGCAGCCTTGATGATCTGATCACGGCCGCCAAATCCGGTGCCACCATCGCACAGATGTATGAAGCCCTTTATGGCAAGGCAGCAGGCACAACCATCGATCCGCTGCCAACCCATCGTCTTTCGGAAAGTTTCGAAACCCTGCGGGATCGTGCCGATGCCCACAAGGCATCAACCGGCAAATTTCCGCAAATCTTTCTGGCCAATCTGGGCCCGGTTGCCAAGCACACCGCGCGCGCCATGTTTGCCCGAAACTTTTTCGAAGCTGGCGGGATTGAGGCCATCACCAATAACGGCTTTGCAGACGCCAGCGATGCCGCCAAGGCATTTGGCAAAAGTGGCGCCA
>CAMPHD010000068.1 GCA_946885765.1 uncultured Thalassospira sp. | reverse complement strand
GGGCGCGCTGCAAAATGATCGTGTTGCAGCGCGCCCCAACCGACGGAGCCGACCTTGACCTATCTTGACCATATCAAAGCCTGCAACAACGCCAATCCATCACGCTATGTGCCATTCCGCATTGATGGAATGTCGCTGGGCGCCTTGCGTCCGGACTTTGCCACCGCCCTGTCCGCGCTCGGTCCGGACTTTGTCCGCGATGAAAATGGCGAGTTTTGCTTTGCGCCACATATCGTAACCCTTGATGATCGCAACCGTTCGCTCGATACTGCGGCTAGGACGCTTTGTGATCAGGGCATCATCCGTCGCCTGCATGGCGAACGGTTCGATATTCGCCCGACACTGGGGCACGATCCCCTGTGTCAGTTGGATCGGTCCGCCATGCCCTATTTCGGGTTCCGGTCCTGGGGCGTGCATATGAACGGCTATGTCCGTCAATCCGATGGCATCCATATGTGGGTTGCCCACCGCGCCAAAAACAAGCCGACCTATCCCGGCATGCTCGATAACATGGTCGCGGGCGGTCAGCCCGCCGGGCTCGGCTTTCTTGAAAACATGATCAAGGAATGCGCCGAAGAAGCCACCATTCCCGAAACCCTTGCCCGGCATCTGAAACCGGTCGGCACCGTGTCATACCTGTATGAAACCGGCGAGGGGCTCAAACCCGATGTGATGGTCAATTACGATCTGGAATTGCCTGCCGATTTCGTGCCGCAATGCGCCGATGGCGAGGTCGAACGTTTCGAACTGCTTCCGCTGGCCGAAGTCGCCGAAATCGTACGCAAAAGTTTCGATTTCAAATTCAACTGCGCGCTGGTGATCATCGATTTCCTGATCCGCCACGGCTTCCTGACCGCCGATAACGAGCCGGAATATTGCCAGCTCACCACCGGTCTTCATCGCAATATTTTCCGATAGAAGATTTGTTTCGCGTCAATGCGCAAAGATCGCCGGTTATTGTTTGGTCGGCGGGCCGCCCATAAGTGCGCCAACCGCCATCAGGGTCAGCTTGGCGCGCAATTCCGGGTCAAGCTTGTCAAGGTCTTCCTGCTTGTTGCGCATCGCACTGAGCGCTTCAGAAATCAGTTTGGCGCGCGCATCATCAGCTGCGGTCGGCATCCGGCTTTTCTTTTTACCGATCTTGGCATCGGCTTCTTCCAGCGCTTTGATGATCGCGGCCTGCGGATTATCAGATTGTTCTGTCAGGGTTTCGGCCAAGGCCTGCGCACGGGCCTCATCAAAGGACATGCCGCTTTCCTGATAGGCCATCGCACGGTCTTCAATCCGGCGGGCCTGTTTGGCCTCGGCTGCGGTGCGGACGGCCATATCGGGATCCTTCAATTGCAGGGATTGCGCATCGCTATAGGCCTTCAGGGCCTCCCGTCCACGTTTTCCAACGAAAACGCGCAGCAGCGTCTCCTTTAGCATTCCCATCAATCATTCCCGCTATGGTTTTATTGCCTTCATCGCAAGACAATCATAATGCACCCAAAGGGTTTCAAAATCATTGCTTCCGGTGACCGGAAACGTCACGACGCTTTATATATGTTGCGCAACGCGGTCTTCTTCAATCTCGAGGATGTAACCGACCAGCGCCTCGCAATCATCCGTTCCGAGATGTTCAAGATCAAAGACGAAATCGACATTGTCACGCGCCGGATCATCGGTTTTTCCGACAATCCCGAACTTGATATATTCCGCATCAAGGGCAGCCAGCGACGAAATGACATCGGCCACACCAACCCGGTCTTCTGCTGTCATCGACAGCCGGACCAGGACCAGAATATCGGCATCGCAATCCACCGCCTGACGGGCAATCGATTGCGCATCGGAATTTTTCGGCGCGATATCGACATCAAACCCGCCATCGGCAAACAGGGTCGCCACATGCTTGTGATGGGTTTCTTCCACCGATGATGCGGTCGCCAGCAGCAATCTGGGATGGCGGCCTTCCATTTCGGCAAAACGGGCAAGATGGGTCGCAAGTTCAGGAGACGTCATAACACCTCACAGAAATAACCTGTCCGGGGCGGACATTTGGCGACCAGTATCCCAATGAAACCATAGAACTTCAAGCATTGTCGCGAGGTTTCCCGCATGAATCCTCGTAACCGCAACATACCGACAACCCGTTCTTCAGCCGCCAATTGCCGCCAGTGGATCAACTCCGATCACATGGGGATGCGCCCACAGGATCACGATATAAAGTCCGATCCCCAACACGATATCGCGCCAGCCAAACGCCCCCTTGGCAATTCCCGTCAGGTCAAACCGCCGAGTCCCGTCAAGGATTGCCTTATATTCCGCATCGTCCATATGCCGGGCGCGAATTTTTTCCATTCGCCAGAACCCCGCAATGGCAAAAACCGTCGCCCCGCCAAAGAACATGAACGCCACCAGATCGCCATTGGGCACAATATGACCAAGCCCCCATAACATCATGCCCAAAAGCAACGGATGGCGCGTAAGCCGGTTGATCCCGGGATGCGTCAGATCAAAGCCCTTTTTTCGTCCGATTGACAGCGGGCAGGGTTGAATAATTGCCGCTGCCCACAAAATACAGGCGGGCAGCATAAGTGTCAGCGTCACGTGATTTTGCCAGATTTCGTAGGGCCACAGCGTAATGAAGTCTGCGTGCTGCACTTCATAAATCACCCACCCCAGCAGGAACAGCGACGTGATCGAGAACGTTACGACATAAGCAACATGACCGATCCGTGCCGTGATCGCACCGCGCAAAAGACCGGGCACGATATGCCCCAACATAAACGCCACGACCGAAACGAAAAACCATGTCAAATGACGATCTCCCCTTTACATTGACGCGCTGTCATGCAAATTGCGCATCTTTCCGCGTGCAGCAAACCGGTCGCCACACTGGCTCCGATTGGTCCAGAATGGCCAAGACCCTTGCGCCGCGTGATATTAGCGGATACGTCTGTATCCCTGTTTGACTTCGGACAATAAGCACCTGCCTATGGATTTTCCACCGGGCAGACAAAGAAACACGGAATATACTCGAAATGAGCTGGACGCCGGAAAAGATTGAATTGCTGACCTCGCTCTGGAATCAGGGCTGGACCACAGCACGCATCGGTGAAGAACTGGGTGTTGGCAAAAACGCCGTTGTCGGCAAGGCACACCGTCTTGGCCTGCCCAAGCGCCCCTCCCCGATCCAGCGCCGCGCCGAAGAGAGCGAGCCGAAAAAGGCACCGGCCCCGAAAGTACAGAGCAAAGGCATCAGCATCTTTGATCTGGGTGCGGGCATGTGCCGTTGGCCATTCGGCGATCCGGGCGATGAAGATTTCCATTTCTGCGGCAAAAAATCGGTGCCAAGCAAACCCTATTGTGACGAGCACTGCGCAGCCGCCTATCTGAACGGCAAAAACCCGCGCGAAGATGGTCCGCGGAACGTTCCGGGCCGCCCGAATGCGCCGCATATGTCGCACGGCGCCAAAAAATAAAGATTTCCGCCGGTCGGCCTGACCGGTCAGTAAACACCGAATGAAAAAGCCGCCCTCTTTCGATGGGCGGCTTTTTCTTTTGTGATCAGGCAATCCTATTTCGACTGAAGGACATATTGGGCAAAGCCCTCCTCATCCTCGCCGACAAAGCTGATATTATCCGGCGCATTCAGGGCCGACGATGCCTTGGGGCTGGTAACGAACGTTACCTTGGATGCCTCACCGATTGGTGCAATGCTCCAATTGCCATCGGCCTTCGGATCGATTTCCTTTTCCTCTAGGATATAGTTCGCGAGAACCGTGCGGTTTTCATCCGGGGCTTCGATAATGATGGTCGATCCATCCAGCCCCGGGAAATTGCCGCCGCCGCTTGCGCGGTAATTGTTGGTCGCCACAACAAAATCCTGATCCTCGGTAACCGGCTTGCCATCATAGGTCAGGTTGATAATGCGGTGTGCATCCTTGTTTACCACCTCGCCCGATGCGTTATAGCGCGCGGGCTGTGTCACATCGATCTGGTAATTGACCCCGTCAATGACATCAAAGTTATAGGTCGGGAACGTCTCGTTGATCAGCGGCTGCTCTTCCGTGCTACCCGGATCAATCTGATTGAACTGCACAGCCGACATTTCAAGCCATTCCCGCACCTGCGCACCGTTAAGCAACACCGCGCGCAACGTATTGGGATAGATATAAAGATCAGCAACGTTTTTAAGCGCGATCTTGCCTTCGGGGATATCGGTGAAATATTCCGGACCACCACGGCCACCGGCCTTGAAGGGCGCGCCAGCCGACAGGATCGGCATCCCGTCATATTCCGATCCCTTCAGGATACGTTCCAGATACCATTTCTGCGCATTGGTCACGATCTGGATCGATGGATCATCGGCCACCAGCGCAAAGAAGCTGTTGATCGAGGACGCGGTCGTCCCGACCCCTTCACGCATATAGGCAATGGTCGCCTCATGCTCTTCCTTGACGGCATCAATGACTTCCTGGTCGGCTTCGACCAGCGGTGTAATATCGCGCCCTTCGCGGTGATAGATCGGGCGTGCTTCCGAAAGGCTGTCCGTCACCTTCCATTCCCCGGCATCATTGACCGAAAGTGTTAGATCAATCACGCCAAGATGGCTGCCCCAAAAACCCGGCATCACGGCGGCCACACCATTGATCGTACCTTTTGAAAGGTCGACCCCGTCAATATCGGCATAGGTATCGGACGGAAAAACCGTATGGGCATGACCAAACAGGATGGCATCGATGCCCTCGACCTCACTCAGGTAAAAGGTCGCGTTTTCTTCCATGCCTTCACGCGCCAGTGTCGACAGGCCGGAATGCGGCACCGCAATCACGATATCCGCACCCTTTTCGCGCATTTCGGGCACGTATTTTTTGGCCATGTCGACGATGTCTTTGGTCACGACATTGCCTTCGAGATTGGCCTTGTCCCACTGCATGATCTGCGGCGGGACAAATCCGATCACACCAACCTTGGCCTTGTGCTTTTTACCGTCACTGTCGGTGAATTCACGATCAAGGATCACATAGGGCTGGAAATACGGCTTGTCATTTTCCGCATCGCTATCACCGTCATCGGCAAACACATTGGCACTGACATAGGGGAACTTGGCCCCCGAAAGGCTTTTGCCAAGGAAATCCAGACCATAGTTGAATTCATGGTTGCCAATATTGGCCGCATCATAGCCCAGCAGGTTCATCGCCTTGTAAACCGGGTGGACCTCGCCCTCTTTCAGGCCGTGTCGCTTGGCCATGTAATCGCCAAGCGGGTTACCCTGGATCAGGTCACCATTGTCGATCAGAACGACGTTTTCCGCTTCGCCCCGGGCATTCTTCAATAGAGTCGCGACCTTGGCCAGACCAACCGTGTCAGACTCGCCGTCGCGGTAATAATCATAATTGACCAAATGCGTGTGGATATCGGTGGTTTCCAGAATGCGCAGCGATACCGTGCTGTCGGCCAATGCCGTGCCGCTGGCAAGCGCCACGGTCAGGGACAAAACCGATCCCGCAAGGACACGACCGACAAAGGTGCGACTGATCGGACGAAGATGTGACATGTGACTGGTTCCTGTTGAAGCGATGCTCATGCTCGAATTTATTATTGTTCGTTTGGTCAGGTTTTGAAGATTTTGCGAAAATACCAAGGCAAACACAAATGAAAACGCCCGCACAGGATGGCGGGCGTTTTCAGGATTGAAATTCTGCGCCAGTTCAGGCGGTTTTCCTACTCTGCCGGGCGCAACATCGGCTGGTGGGATTTGTACCCCATCACCACCTCGTTCCCCGGCTCTGGATCATCGGGCACATTCAGCGCCAGAATAAGGGAAACTGCTGCCATCGCCGCCCCCGCCAGGAACACAGCCGACGGCGAAATCAGCCACAGCATCCCGAACGCCACCGGGATAAACACCGCCGCAATATGATTGATCGTAAAGCTGACACCGGCCGTCGATGAAATATCGGCCGGATCGGCGATCTTCTGGAAATAGGTTTTGATCGCAATCGCCATGGCAAAGAACAGATGATCGATCACATAAAGCGCCCCGGCCACCTTGTCGCTTTCGACAAAGGCATAGGACACAAATACAATGAACAGACCGATATATTCAAATGTCAGCGCACGGCGTTCCCCCCACTTGGCGATCAGCTTCCCGATCTTGGGTGCCAGAACCATATTGATTGCATGGTTCAACAGGAACAGAAGCGTGATGGTTGCCGCGTCATAACCAAACTTCTCGACCATCAGGAACCCGGCAAACACCGTGAAAATCTGCCGGCGTGCGCCGCTCATGAAGGTCAGCGCGTAATAAAGCCAGTATCGTTTGCGCAGGATCAGTTTCTTGGTCTGCGGGTGGGCATCCGCAAATTTCGGGAACACCATCCATGCGACCACGGCGGCAATAACCGTCAACGCCCCGCCAAACAGATAGACATACCGGTATTCGACATTCAGAAGTTCCAGCATCGCCCAGACGATGCCAAACATCACAAGCGATGCCACCGACTTTGCCGAAAGCTGTCGGCCCATCACCATCGCGGTACGTTCCTTTTTCACCCATTGCCACGACAATGCCTGCTGCAGGGTTTCAAAATAATGGAAGCCGATCGACATCAGGACCGTCGTGCAATAAAGCCCGACGACTGTTGGGAAATAGCCCGAAATCGCAACTCCGATGCCCAGCACCAGAAGCGAAATCAGGGCAAAGGTCTGCTCACGCAGGATGATGAGGACGAAAATCGCGGTAAAGGCCATAAAGCCCGGAATTTCACGAAGCGACTGCAAAATCCCGATCTCGCGACCGGTAAAATCCGCCATTTCGACCGAAAAATTGTTTAACAACGCCATCCAGGTCGAAAACGACAACGGCATCGCCGCCGCCATGAAAATCAGCAACACTTCCGGGTTGCGCCATCCCTTGTGCGCAACAGTCGCACCCGACAGATCGGGATTGCCGGGCACCTCGATGGGGGCGGCATGGGTGCTGGTTTCCGGTGGCAAATCCTTGGACATGATGTTTCCCCGCACGGAACCGGTGGCAATCGGGGCGCGTGCATTTATATGTTTGGTTGGAATGGCTTCAAACTATCGCTGTGCGCCCCGTCTGTCTTGCGATAATCTGCCATCATATATCGTAAACAGGACATTCTCATGGACGAATCAAGGGATATGTCGAAATATCCGCAGCATTCCCGCCCCCGGCCCGATCATCTGCCGCGCCCGGTTTATGTCCGTATGAGCGACCTTCCCGCCGGTTACAGCATCGGCGCACATAGCCATGACTGGCATCAGCTGATCTTCGCCATCGAAGGCACCATGACCGTTACCACCGCGGCCGGCATCTGGGTCGTCCCGCCCCAGCGTGCGGTATGGGTGCCACCCGGCGTTGAACATGCTGTCAGTCACGCCACCTTCACCCGCGCACGCCATATCTATATTGATAAAAATGCGCTGGTCGATTTGCCCGATCGCTGCACGGTGCTGGACGTAAGCCCGCTTCTGCGCGAACTGATCCGGGCCGCGACCGAAATCCCGATTGAATATGACGAAGCCGGTTCTGATGGTCGACTGATCCGCGTGCTGCTGGATCAGCTTAAACCGCCCAGAATTGATAATCTGCATCTGCCCGCGCCCAAGGACCCGCGCCTCGCGCGCATTTGCGAACAGTTGCAGGCCAATCCGTCTGACAACCGTACCCTTGATGAATGGTCGCGTGATTGCGGCGCATCGTCACGCACCTTGGCCCGCCTGTTTCAACGTGAAACCGGCATGCCGTTTCGCGACTGGCGGCAAAAGCTCCGCCTGCTTTACGCACTTGAAAAACTGGCTCATCATCGACCGGTCACCGAAGTTGCCCTTGATCTCGGTTATGAAAACACGTCGGCCTTTATCGCAATGTTTCGCAAGGCAACCGGCAAGACCCCAGGCGGGTATTTCCGATAATGCAGGAGGAAAAAATGAGCGAAAAATCATACAATGGCGGCTGCCAGTGCGGTGCCGTGCGTTATAGCGTCGACAGGCTTGATCTGGATAAATCGATCACCTGCAATTGTTCACGCTGTCAGAAACTCGGCTCGGTTCTGGCCTTTACACCGCGCGATAATTTCGTGCTGAAATCCGGCGGTCAAAACCTGACCGAATATCTGTTCAATGATAAAAAGATCAGCCACCGGTTCTGCAAAACCTGCGGCATCCAAAGCTTTGCCTATGGCCAACTACCCGACGGCACCAAAATGGCCGCCATCAATGTCAACTGCCTTGATGATGTCGACCCGCGCAGCCTGACCCCGCATCATGTCGATGGCAAAAGCCACTGATAATGCCCAAAACACCGGCGAAGAAGCCATGCGCCATTTCTTCACCGCTGCCGCCAGACGCTACAAAGCACCCCCTCAACCACCGGATTTGAAAGGCGGGGTTTGAACATCCCGCCACCGACCACTGACTTTCGCTCTACCCTGATATGAAAAAAACTCAGTATTTCACACAGCTTATTCGGGTTACTGCTTGATCGGCGGGACATCCTTCCCGTCGAATGCAGGATGATCCCGAAAATGGGCAGTGTATGGTCCGGGATCGGCTTGCGGCTTGCCGCCACCGGTCTGTTTGCAGTGATGAGTTTGTTTGTCCGTCTGGCCTCGTTCGAGGCACCAGTCGGGCAAATCATGTTCTGGCGAAGCTCTGTCGCCCTGATCCCTATTGTCCTGTATCTGATGTGGCGCCGTCAGTTCCCACGCGGCCTTCGTACCGCCCGCCCGTTCGGTCATCTTAAACGCAGCACATTCGGCCTTGTGTCGATGTTCTTTTCATTCCTGTCGCTGGCCTATCTGCCGCTTGCCCTTGCCACAGCACTCGGCTTCCTGGCACCGCTTCTGGTTTTGCCGGTCGCGATGATCATGTTGCGCGAAAAGCCCGGCATGGCGGTCTTTACCGCGACCTTTGCCGGATTTGGCGGTGTGTTTCTGATGCTATGGCCGACATTTTCGACACCGGGCATTGATACCGGCGTTCTGATTGGCATCGGGGCCGGTCTTGCCATGGCGGTTACCACCGCCTTTGCCAAGGTCCAGATCAAGGCCCTGACCAGCACGGAGTCCGCGGGCACGATTGCGTTTTATTTTGCCGTGATCTGCTCGCTTGGCGGGTTACTGACCCTGCCGTTCGGCTGGGCCGATCCATCACCTGAAATCCTGATGTGGCTGATCGGGGCCGGGTTGACCGGGGGGCTCGCCCATATATTCATGACCGAGGCACTGGCACGTGCCCCCGCTTCGACGCTCGCGGCATTCGAATATACCGCGATGATCTGGGCGCTGTTGCTTGATGTTACGGTGTTTGGCCTGCTGCCCGAACCGGTTGCCCTGTTTGGCGCCTTCCTGATTGTGTTGGCGGCGGCCATTGTGATGTTTGGGGACCGGATCGGCGTACCAGTCCCCAAACCGGATATTGCCGCAGTTCAGGCACAGAGCAAGCCCGGGGAATAATCTTCTCCCCCGAAGAAAGCCCGCGATCAGTCCCGGCTTTCGCGCAACTTCGTCATCGCATGCAGCGCAAGATTGGTCGGCGTCGCGATACCAAGCTCCGCCCCCTTGCGCACGATATAACCGTTCAGGAAATCAATTTCGCTGGTTTTGCCGCGCGCCAGATCCTGCGCGGTGGATGAATATTGCCCCGGCATGGTTTCGGCGATCTTTTCAATCGCGCCCCAGATGTCGCCCGACATCGTCACGCCGCAGCCCTTGGCAACCGCAAGGCATTCATCGACTGCATTGCGCATGACATCCCAAATGCCCTCGCCCTGCACCAGCGCGCCATAGGGCATCTGCGATATTGCCGATAACGCGTTATAGGCACAGTTTAAAATCATCTTGGCCCAAAGTGCACCTTCGGCATTATCCGAAATCTCGACCGGGATATGCGCCGGGCGCAGCGTTTCGGCAACTTTTTCACTTTGTCCTGACCTGCCAATCACCAGTTCGCCGCGCCCATGATGTTTGACATGCCCCGGCCCTTCCATGCTGGTCGCGACGTACACCACCGTCGGGATCACTGGCAATCCGATCACCTCTGATAGCCGTTCGGCATTATCAACCCCGTTCTGAAGGCTCATGACAATGGTGTCAGGGGTCAGAAACGGCTTGATCTGCGCACCGGCATCATTGGTATCTGTCGATTTGACACAGAACAGGACCAGACCGGCACCGGCAATCGCGCTGGCGTCCGAACTGGCACTCATTTCAATATACTGCTGTGCTCCTCCAAAATCCAAAAGCAGCCCGTCGCGATTGACGGCATCAACATGGGTTGGCCGTCCGATCAGAGTCACATCATGCCCGGCACGTGCCAGCATCGCCCCATAATAGCAGCCAACAGCACCTGCACCCATTACCGCGATTTTCATATCTGTTATCCTGCCTTGAATGAATGTTTCTGCCGATACCTTTTCATACCGGCGGGCATTCTGCCAAGCAGGAAGGTGGCATCAGATAATCCCGGCTTCGCGCAATCTGGCAATCTGATCGTCGCTCAGATCCGCCACCCGACGCAGGATGTCATCGCTATGCTGGCCCAGCATCGGCGGCGCGGTTTCACCGGCAATCGGTGTTTTGGAGAATTTGATCGGATTGGCAACCGTCGTCACCTTGCCCGCCGTAGGGTGGTCAAGATATCGCACCGTATCGCGATGTTTGACCTGCGGGTTATCAAACACCCGATCCAGCGTATTGATCGGGCCGCACGGCACATTGGCCGTTTCAAGAATGGCGATCCAGTTGTCGGTGGTTTTCATTACCATCGCCTGGCGGATTTGCGGCACCAGCGTTTCGCGGTTTGCAACACGTGACCGGTTGGTGGCATATCGTGTGTCATCGGGCAAATGTCCGATCCCCGCGACGTTGCAGAAACTTCTGAACTGGCTGTCATTACCGACCGCAAGGATGATATATCCATCCGCCGTCGGAAATGCCTCATAAGGCACGATATTGGGATGCGCATTGCCAAGCCGCCCCGGAGCCTTGCCCGTCGTCAGGTAATTCATCGCCTGATTGGCAAGGATCGCGGTCTGCACATCCAGCAGCGCCAGATCAATATGCTGCCCCTCGCCGGTGGCATCGCGGTGACGAAGGGCTGCCAGAATACCAATCGTCGCATAAAGCCCGGTAAAGATATCGGCAACCGCAACACCAACCTTCATCGGTTGCCCTCCCGGTTCCTGATCGGGTGCACCGGTGATGCTCATAAGCCCGCCCATGGCCTGGATCATGAAATCATAACCCGGCCGGTCCTTGTACGGGCCATCCTGCCCGAAGCCGGTGATCGAACAATAAACGATCTTGGGATTGATTTCCGATAACGATGCGTAATCCAGCCGGTATTTGGCAAGGCCACCGACCTTGAAATTCTCGATCACCACATCGCATTCAGCCGCAAGTTTATGCAGGATTTCCTGCCCCTCGGGCTTGGTCATATCAATCGTCAGCGACTTCTTGCCACGATTGGCCGACAGGTAATAGGCGGCCTCGCTGGTATCGTTGCCCACCGCGTCCTTGGCATAG
>CAMPHD010000067.1 GCA_946885765.1 uncultured Thalassospira sp. | reverse complement strand
TGCCCGAGGCGCTGCAACATAAAGGCACTTCGCTGTCGCGCTTCCTGACGCACCAGTGGCTCGTGACCGAGGGCGTGTTCGGCGTGCCGCTCGGCTTTTCGACAAGCTTCGTGTTCCTGTTTGTGCTGTTTGGCTCGTTGCTTGATAAAGCCGGGGCAGGCAACTATTTCATCAAGGTGGCATTTGCTGCCCTTGGTCACATGCGCGGCGGTCCGGCAAAGGCGGCCGTTCTGGCATCGGCGATGACCGGGCTTATTTCAGGTTCGTCGATTGCCAACGTGGTGACCACGGGGACTTTTACCATCCCGCTGATGAAACGCGTCGGTTTCTCGGGCGAGAAGGCCGGTGCGGTCGAAGTCGCATCGTCGGTCAATGGTCAGATCATGCCACCGGTCATGGGGGCTGCGGCCTTTTTGATGGTGGAATATGTCGGCATTCCGTATCCGGAAGTCATCAAGCATGCCTTCCTGCCAGCGACGATTTCCTATATCGCGCTGATCTATATCGTCCATCTTGAGGCGCTTAAGGCCAATATGAAGGGCCTGCCGAAACGTCAGACATCGACCGTTCAGCAAGTGCTGATGCGTTCGCTTCTGTTCGTGCTGTCGCTGGTTATTCTTGCGGGTGTGATTTACTACGCGATCAATTTCCAGAAACAGATATTCGGTAACGCGGTTGGCTGGATTGTCGCGGTCGAATGTGCCGCGATCTATTTTGCCGGTCTGTATTATGCGGCGAAATATCCCGATCTTGAACTGGATGATCCCAACAAGCCGGTGCTGGAGCTTCCGGCACTGGGTGAAACCGCCAAGTCCGGCCTGCATTATCTGCTGCCGGTCGTGGTGCTGGTCTGGTTCCTGATGATCGAGTTGAAGTCACCGGGGCTGTCGGCCTTCTGGGCGACGGTTCTGATGCTGTTCATCATGCTGACCCAGCGTCCGGTCAAGGCGTTCTTCCGCAAGCAGCCGGACTATATGGCAAGCGTGAAAGACGGCATTGCCGATGTGATTGACGGTTTTGCCACCGGTGCGCGCAACATGATCGGGATCGGGGTGGCGACGGCTGCTGCCGGTATCATCGTGGGCACGGTGTCGCTGACCGGGATCGGTCAGGTGATGGTTGAGTTTGTGGAACTGATTTCGGGCGGCAATCTGATGCTGATCCTGATCTTTACCGCGATCATCAGCTTGATCCTTGGCATGGGCCTGCCGACGACGGCGAACTATATCGTCGTGTCGAGCCTCATGGCGCCGGTGATTGTCGAGCTTGGGGCTGCGAACGGCCTGATCGTGCCGCTGATTGCGGTGCATCTGTTCGTGTTCTATTTCGGCATCATGGCCGATGTGACGCCGCCGGTCGGTCTGGCATCCTTTGCCGCGGCGGCGGTATCAGGGGCCGATCCGATGAAGACCGGCTTTGTCGCGTTCTTTTACAGCATGCGGACGGCGGCCCTGCCGTTCCTGTTCCTGTTTAACACGCAGCTTCTGATGATCGGGCTTGATCACCCACTTGATGTGGTGATGGTGATTGTCGTTTCGATCATTGCCATGCTGGTGTTTGCCGCAGGGACGATGGGATATTTCTTCACGCGGTCGAAATTGTGGGAAAGTGCGGCACTTCTGCTGATCGCCTTTACCCTGTTCCGTCCGGGTTTCTGGCTTGATCTGCTCGAACCGCCCTATGAAAACCTGCCCGCGACCGAGATTGTTGAAAAGGCGGCCGATATGCCCGCCAATACCAGCATTCTTCTGGATGTCGAGGGCATCAGTCTGGAAGGCGACGAAGTCACCAAATCGGTGATGTTGCCACTGGGCCCGACGGCATCGGGTGAGGACCGTCTTTATAATGCGGGCATCGCCGTTCGCACCGAAGACGGAAAGGTCTTTATCGATGATCTGGTGTTTGGGGGGCCGGCCGAGAAAGCCGGGCTTGATTTCGACTTTGAAATCACCGCGATCAAGATCGAAGCCGACCGCATGCCCAAAGAGGTGTTCTTTATCCCGGCGTTCCTTTTGCTGGGCGGGATCATCGTGTTGCAACGCCGTCGTCGTCGTGCCGAACCGGCTTAAGGAGGGCCAAGTCCATGTATAAGGATATTCTGGTTACAGTGGATCTTGATCATGATCTGTCATGGAAAAAAGCCATTCCGGTCGCCATCAAGCAAGCTCAGGCATTTAACGCACGCCTTCATGTCCTGACCGTGGTTCCCACGGTCGGGATGTCGATGGTCGGGCAGTTCTTTCCGAAGGGGTACGAGAAGAAAGTTCTCGATGCCTATAACGAAAGACTGCATCAGTTCGTGTCCGAACATATTCCGTCCGACCTCAAGGTCCAGCATATTGTTGGTCAGGGAACGGTTTACGAGGTCATCCTGAGAATGGCGAAAAAGACCAAATGTGATCTGATCGTCATCGGGGCACATCGCCCGGAACTGAAGGATTACCTTTTGGGGCCGAACGCCGCGCGCGTTGTGCGTCATGCCGATTGTTCGGTGATGGTTGTTCGCGACTGATTGCGATCCAGCCTGTCAGACAGATAGAAAAAGGGGCAGTGCCATATGGTACTGCCCCTTTTGCATGTCAGGTTAGCGGATGTTGCTGATTATTTGGCTGCGCACGGATTTGCCGCACATGGATTGGCAGCGCAAGGATTGGAGGCAGCGCACGGGTTTGCGGCGCACGGGTTGGCAGCACACGGGCTGCAGGGATTTACGGCCTTTTTCGCAGCACACGGGTTAGCGGCACATGGATTTGCCGCGCACGGGTTGGCTGCACATGGATTGGCGGTGCAGCTTGCGACTTCTGCGGTTGGTGTCGGAAGCGGGGCTGCGTGTGCCATCGGGGCTGCCATTGCAAGGCCGGCACCAACGGCAATCGCGGGGATCAGAGCCGTGTGGGAGAAGAAGCTGGATTTTTTGGACATGGATTGCCTCACTGATTAAGCGTTCATTTCGATACGATTGCCCGGACGTGTGAATGTTTGTCGTCCGACGGAGGCCAATATGCGCCAAATCGATTGGTGCGAAACGTCACATGGTTTCACTGTTGTGTGAGAGAACCGTGTGAGGGAAGTGGCCAAAAGATGCTCTGGGTTGAATGATGCCGGAATAATTTATGTTTCATTTTTTATGCTTTGGTATCAAAACGATTGAAAAACCGATAGATTTTCCACATTTAAGAAATCAGGGACACAGGTAGCGGAGCATGGCGCGCGGTTGAATAAACCGTGAGAACAGCCGTCACGGAGACCGGAACAGAGAATGAAAAAACAACAGGGTCACATGATCGGGGGGCTTTTTGCGGCTGTTTTGGTTGCAATATCGTTGCCCGGTTCGGGGCTGGCGCAGTCCGCGGATGTGCCAATTCCCGATATAGTGGAAATTCCGGCCGGTTGGTTCTTTCAGGGGTCCGACGGGATCGAGCGGCAATATGCCTATCAGATCGACGAGCAGGTCTATGGCCACGATGTCAGTCGTCGCAACCGCTGGTACGATGTTGAAGTCGATAAATGGCGCATCTATCTGCCCGACTATTTCATCATGAAAACAGCGGTCACCAATGACCAGTATGCCGCCTTTATCGGCGATACCGGTCGTGATGCGCCTGATATCAGTGAAGAGGATTGGGAAAGTCTTGGGCTGATTTACGGTTATGATGCGACACGCCCGTTTGCATGGAAAAACGGTGAACCGCCTAGGGGCAAGGGAAACCATCCGGTTGTTCTGGTGTCATGGCGCGATGCGCATGATTATGCCAAGTGGCTGAGCGAAAAGACCGGCAAGAAATGGCGATTGCCCGAGGAAATTTACTGGGAAAAGGCAGTTCGTGGCCCGGATGGCATTTTTTATCCGTGGGGCAATATCTATGACCCGTTGCAGTTAAACAGTGCCGATCGCGGCCCGTTTGATACCGTCCCGGTCGGGCAATTCGAACCGGGGCCTTATGGGCTGTATGACGGGGCGGGGCAGGTGTTTGAATGGACCGCAACCAGTTCGCAGGCAGGCTATCGCATTGTTAAGGGCGGGTCGTGGGATGATCGCGGCTGCGGTGTCTGTCGCCCGGCAGCACGCCATGGCAGACCGGAACATATGCAGCATATCCTGATCGGTTTCCGGTTGATGTACGAATAGCCAGCAGCTTTGAAGCATCTTGCACATTGCGACAGAATCACTAATTCTTGAACGGGATTAATTGGCCGTCATGGTCAGGGACGGGTTATTTCTGCCGTTGCGGATAGGGTTCTCATCGCAAGGTTACTGGTGTTGGAATGACCGAGATTGCAATTGACTGGACATCGCTTCCGACAGGTCGGCTTGAACGGATGCTGGCTGCGGGGCGCGATGTTATGGAATGCCACCGGGTTTTGACGATTACCGGCGATAATATTGTCGGCGAACTGATCAAGACGGGTGGTCCCTTTTACGAATGGTCACATTATCCCGAAGGGGATGTTTATGACCGCAATTCGCACGCCCAGTTCTATTATCATGCCCACCCCAAGGACGAGCAGCGAGACTGGGACGAACATGGGCATTTCCATACGTTCCTGCGTCCGCGCGGGATGCCCGCCGGATCAAAGCCGTTACCGATCGAGGGATTTGACTATCCCGAAGGTCCGAATGACGCGCTTTCGCATCTGGTTGCGGTATCGATGGATGAATACGGTTTTGCCCAACGCCTGTTTACCACCAACCGCTGGGTCACCGGCGAGGTCTGGTATGATGGTGAAACCGTCGTCAGCATGCTGGAAAACTTCATCATTGATCACGCGCAGCCATCCTGGCCGGTTAATCGCTGGATATCGGGGATCATCTTTTTATACCGGCCGCAGATCGAACAACTGATCGGGCTGCGCGATGTGGCGATCCGTGAATGGCATGAAAAACATCCCGATCGCGACGTTTACGAAGATCGCGAACTGGAAGTGACATCGACCATCGATATCCGGGTCGAGGAACAGATCCGGGCAATTACCGAGGAACTCGGCCGGCGACGTGCGGCGGCGTAATATCGTTCCGGCAAATAAAAACGGCCAATGCGGATGCACTGGCCGTTTTTTGATGCGATATCAGATATCAAAGGCGCTTAATGCGCTTTCAGATATTCAATGACATCGGCAATCTCGTCTTCTTTTTTCAGCTTCAGGGTCATCTTCGAGCGTTCTTTCGAGCCCGCGATTTCGCTAAGCTTGGCGGACGGGTCCTGAAGATAGTCAACCAGGAAGGCTTCATCGATGGTGAAACCTTTGTCACAAGCTGCCTGATAGCCCTTGCCGTATTTGTAGTCGGCGACATGACCACATTGTGCGCCGAAAGCACCGGCCAGCGATGGACCGACCTTGTTCTGGCCGGGTTCCACGCTGTGGCAGGCAGCGCATTTCTTGAATACCTTTTCACCGTTTGCAGCATCACCGGCCATTGCCGGGGTCATGCCGAGAACGGCCAGACTGGCGGCGATGGTAAGCGTTTTGGTCAAATTCATATTGCGGGCCTCTCTTGGTCTGCAGTGATAGGGTCCCCACTGCATTCTGTCGTTGGTTGGTTCCCAAGTGAACCGAAAAACACAAACAGAACCGAAAATTCGCTTTTCGTTAAAAAAGATGGGCTTACTGTTGAGTTTCGCGATTTCGACACGACATTTAGCATAAGCACGAACTGAATAATTTGCGTTTAGTCAATCGCGCCTACGGTGTATAAAGATATACAAATGGTTGGCAGCCGATTGCTTAGCGTGCCGGGAGAGCTCCATTGCCGCGTATAACCAAAGAAGATCTTAATAACCTGATCCAGGATCCTTCCGGGAAGAATCGTGCCGAAACGGCCGACAAGATCAGCCGTGAATTTTCTTCAGATAGCCTGAGCGACAGCGAACGTGTTCTTGCCGAAGACATTTTTCGTCTGATGGTGCGCGATGCCGAAGTGCGTGTGCGCAAGGCATTGGCCAAGAACCTGAAACAGACCCCGCTGGTGCCCCATGATGTTGCGGCGACTTTGGCGCGCGACGTTGATGATGTGGCCCTGCCGATCCTGAAATTCTCCGAAGTTCTGAACGATAACGATCTGGTCGACATCATTGGTGACAATGCCGACAGCGTTGAAAAACAACGTGCCATCGCATCGCGCCCGCATGTGTCGGAAGTTGTTTCGGCGACCCTTGTTGATATCGGCCATGAAGACGTCATGGTGGATCTGATTTCAAATGACGGTGCGCAGATCAGCGAACGGTCCTTGCAAAAGGTTGTCGACGAATTCGGCGAGAATGAACGCATCCAGAAACCGATGATCGAACGCAACCATCTGCCGATCACGATTGCCGAACGGCTGGTGACGCTGGTATCGGACCGGATGCGATCCGAACTGATTGCGCGCGGCCATATCCCCGAGGGGATTGTCAACGCGGTCATGACCCAGTCGCAGGAAAGTGCCACCATCGGGCTTCTCGGTGACGGTGCGGAAGAACGCGATGTCGAATTGCTGGTCGAACATCTTCATACCAACAACCGTCTGACCAGCGGATTGATCCTGCGCGCGCTTTGCATGGGGGATGTTGCCTTTTTCGAGGCCGCCCTTGCGCGTCGTGCCGGGGTATCACTGATCAATACCCGCATCCTGATCCATGACAGCGGCCCGTTCGGCCTTGAAGCGATTTATAACAAGGCCGAAATGCCAGCCCATTTCTTCCCCGGGGTCCGGGCGGCGGTGGAAGTGGCGCGTGAAACCGATCTGGATGGCGGGGAACGTGACCGCGAACGGTATTCACGCCGGATGATTGAACGGGTTCTGACCCAGTATGGTGATCTTGGGGTCGAGTTTGATTCTGACGATGTCGATTACCTGATGGGCCGCATGTTGCAATTGCCAAGCGAGCGGAACCTGACGCAATAACAGAACAGGCAGGCATTCCTTGCGATATCGCAGCCGCCCTTTCGGGCGGCTTTCCTTTGGGTAACCGGTGACAGCAAACAAAAAAGGCGCCGTTTGCACGGCGCCTTTGATGTGTCAGGGCCAAGACCCTATTCAAGCAGGGTATTGGGCATCCAAAGTGCCAGTTCCGGGAAATACATCACCAGCAACAGCCCGATCACCTGCAGAATCACAAAGGGAATGATGCCTTTGTAAATCTGCTGGATGGTGATCGATTTTGGTGCGACGCCCTTAAGATAGAACAGGGCAAACCCGAATGGCGGTGTCAGGAAACTGGTTTGCAGGTTCACCGCAACCATAACCGCAAACCAGGTCAGAACCTGTGTTTCGGTTGGACCAACGCCTGCGACGGCAAGGTGATCACCGAAATCAAGCTGGGCAATGACAGGTGCGAAAATCGGCAAAACGATCAGGGTGATTTCGACCCAGTCAAAGAAGAAGCCAAGCACAAAGACGATCAGCATCAGCAGGAACAGAACGCCCCACGCCCCAAGGCCTGCACTGTCAACCAGATCAATGACCAGATCATCCCCGCCCAGTGACCGGAACACATAGGAAAAGACCGTCGCACCGGCAAACAGGAAGAACAGCATCGCCCCGGTCAGGGCTGACCGTTCACAGACGTCTTTAAGCACATCCCATTTCAGCCGCCCTTTGACCAGTGCCAGAAAAGTGGCACCAAGCGCGCCAACACCTGCGGCCTCGGTCGGGGTGGCAAAACCGGCAAAGATCGAGCCCAGAACCAGCACAATCAGGAAAACCGGCGGGATGAAGCTGCGCAGCATCATGCGCACCATGTCGATGCCATGCACGGCTTCGGCGTCGGGCAAGGGGGGCGCAAGATGGGGTTGAAGCTGGCAACGCACAAAGATGTAGATGGTATAGAGCGATGCCAGCAGAAGGCCGGGAATGACTGCGGCCAGAAACAGATTGCCGACCGAAACCGACATCAGGTCAGACATCAGAACCAGCATGATGCTTGGCGGGATCAGAATACCCAGCGTTCCCGATGCCGCAATCGTCCCGGTCGCAAGCGACGGATCGTAATTGCGGCGCATCATGACCGGCAGGGCAAGCAGGGTCATCATCACAACCGACGCACCGATAATGCCGGTGGTGGCGGCCATGATTGTGCCCATAAGGGTAACCGACAGGGCCAGACCGCCCGGCACTTTGCGCATCAGCACGTTAAGACATTCAAGCAGGTCTTCGGCAACACCGCTTTTTTCCAGCATCGTGCCCATATAGATGAACATCGGCACGGCAACCATCACCATGTTTTCGGCGATGCCCCCCCAGATGCGCGATACGATGTTGAAGAATTCAATGAATGAAAAGACGTCATAGGCCATGCCAAGGAAGCCAAAGGCGATCCCGATGCCTGAAATGACGAATGCGACCGGCAGCCCCGAGAAAACCAGAATGCCCAGCGAGGCAAACATGATCAGCGGAAACCAGTCTTCGATATAGAAGTTTTCCATTTGGAATTATCCCCGTTCCGCGATCAGTCTTCGAGCTTGGCGGCAGCGTCGCCAAGATCAGCATGATGTGTGCCGACGTAATAACCGGCGCGATTGCGCAGGTTGCTTGGTCCGAACACAAAGACATAGCATTTCAGGAAGACCGAAAGACCGGCCATGGCGAGAAGGCCGAAGCCGACGGGGATGGTTGATTTGATGATCCAGCGATGCGTAAGGCCGGTGGTTGCGGCCGAAACTTCGTGGGTTTCGTATGAGCGAACAACAAAATCAAAACCGAAATAAAGCACCAGCGCGCAAAACGGCAGAATGCAGATGATCGCCCCGATCATTTCGACGATGGCGCGTGTGCGCGGACGCAGATTGTCGCGGATGAGTTCGATGCGGACATGCGCATCGCGGATATAGGCAAAACCGAAACACAGCATAAACAGGCCGGTATGGAGATGCCATTCCAGTTCCTGCAATTTGATGGATCCCTGGCCGCCGAATTTACGCTGGATCACGTCATACATGATCGTCAGCATCAGCGGAACTGCGAGCAGGGCCGCCCATTTCCCGATACGGGAAACGAGTGCATCAATGCCGTCGCTCAGTTTTAGTAGCGCTTCCATTAAAAAGCCTCCCGGGTCTTTTCTTGATCGCGGTCAAGGCCGGGGCCGTCTGGCGCCCGGCCTTGCCGAGACTTCTCTTATGATCTGGTATTCTGGATACCAGACACCGGAAAAATCACTTCAGATATCCGATATCTTTCCAGATTTTATAATTCTCGCGGAAAGACTGGAGGCTATCGTAAGCTTCCTTGAAAGCGGCATCTTCTGCGGAAAGTTCAGTCGCAACCTCTTCCCATGCTCCACGCATTGCATCGAGCATCTCCGGGGACCAGGTTTTGATGTTCACACCTTTTTCCTTAAGTTCCTTAAGGGCTGCGAACTGGATGGCTTCACCTTCGGCAAAACCATAGGCCAGGTTGTCGTTACAAACCGCTTCGATTTGGGCCTGCTGGGTTTTGTCGAGCCCATCCCACTTTTCCTTGTTGATCATCAGATCGAACAGGGTGGATTGCTGATGCCAGCCGGGGAAATAATAGTATTTGGCAACCTGATGGAAGCCGAGTTTCAGGTCGATGGCCGGCATCGAGAATTCGGTCGCATCAATCGTGCCGAGTTCAAGGGCGGGATAGATATCGCCACCTGCCAGAAGCTGGGTCGAGACACCAAGCTTTTCCATGACTTTCGCGCCAAGACCAAAGAAGCGCATTTTCAGACCTTTAAGGTCTTCAACCGTGTTGATTTCCTTGGAGAACCAGCCCGAAGCTTCCGGCGCGATCAGGCCACAGAACAGCGACTTGATGCCATGTTCGGCATAAAGCCTGTCAAAGATTTCCTGACCGCCGCCAAATTTGACCCATGCCAGATATTCACCAGCCTGCGGACCGAACGGAACGGCACCGAAAAGCTGCAATGCCGGAACCTTGCCCGCCCAGTACCCCGGGGTGGAGAAGGCCGCATCGATGGAGCCGGTTGAAACCGCATCAAATACTTCAAGTGCCGGAACAAGCGCGCCCGGCTCATAGAATTTAATCTGAATGTTGCCGCCGGAAACTTCGTCGATTTTTTCATCAACGCGTTTGCCGAGCGTGCCAAGCTGGGTCAGGCTGCCCGGATAGGTCGAGCCCATTTTCCAGCGAACACGATCAGCCGCATCCGCATCAGGTGCAACCGTTGTCAAAGCAGCCGCTGCAAGGACGGCCACACAGGTTGCAGACTTCAAAATATTAGAAAATTTCATTCGTAGCTTCCTCCCTAAGAAGTCCGAAATTGGTATTACCACGTTGGGTCGAGTACCGCCTTTTGCTTTTATTATTACAGGCGGAATCTTCCCGTTCCTTGTGTTGCGGGCGAAGCTTAAGCGTATTTGGCAAGTATGGGCAAGTTTGTTTCGCCCGATACGCAAGAAAATATCGCCGCGAACGCACAAAAACGTCTTAATTGCGCTTAAAAAACCGGGATTTCGGCATGGAAATACGTATTTATACGGGGTTCAGCTTATTGCATATCTCCCATTTGAATTTGTTATAGCAAAAAAGCCCGCCAACCCGCGCCATGGTTGCGAATCGGTTGGCCGAATGACTGTTTTCTGATTGCCTGCATATGACCATGTCGGGGCAGCGGGCCGTGATGTCAGCAAAGAAAGTGCTGTGAAGGTCTGATGGAAAGTTTGCGTCCGCGAACGGTAATGCGACCCTGTTGCAGCGCAGGGCCGATGATTGATCTGCTGGCAGAACCAGATCGCCCGATGACTTTTCATCGACCGTATAGCAAGAAGATTTGAAGATGGAAAACCGACCGGAAATGAAAACGGGAAGCCTTTGAAAAAGACTTCCCGACTGATGGTCGGAGCGAGAGGATTCGAACCTCCGACCCCTGCCTCCCGAAGACAGTGCTCTACCAGGCTGAGCTACGCTCCGTCAGTGGGCGGTTGTTTAGCCCGTCTTTATGGCTGGATCAAGCATAAACCGGTCGATCATCGCGAAAAACTTTGCCGTTTTCCGACAGATGATTTCACGGTTGCGCGGTATGGGTATCAATCGCTTTGCGGGTGAATTCGGCGGGGTTTGTGCCAATACGCAAAAGGCCCCGAAACGGAAACCGTTTCAGGGCCTTTGAATGATGGTCGGAGCGAGAGGATTCGAACCTCCGACCCCTGCCTCCCGAAGACAGTGCTCTACCAGGCTGAGCTACGCTCCGTCATTCTGCGAAGCCGGGTGATAATCCCAAATACGGACCGACGCAAGGGTTTTTTGCGTCGATACGCCGGGACCCCGACATGCGATACCGGCATGCGATATCAGTATGGGCGTGAAATGCAGAACTCGACCGCCTCGATCATCGCATCCTTGATCGCGCCATCGTCAAAGCGCGTCAGGGTATCGATGGCAAGCTGGCCAAATTCGCGTGCACGATCCATCGATGCGCTAAGCGCATCATATTTGCGGATCAGTTCCTGTGCGCGATCAAGGTCGCCATCGGTGAATTCCTGATCTTCCATGCAGCGCCGCCAGAAGGCCTTTTCCACGTCATCGCCCTTGGCATAGGAAATGATCACCGGCAGCGTCACCTTGCCATCACGGAAATCATCGCCAACGGTTTTACCCAGCGTCGCCTGATGGGCGGAAT
>CAMPHD010000066.1 GCA_946885765.1 uncultured Thalassospira sp. | reverse complement strand
CAATAAAAGTCAGAAAAAGGGGCAAGTGGTTAAACCGCTTGCCCCCAAATCGTACCGTCGTCAAATCCGATCAGGACAGGCGGGTTTCAATCGCATCCCAGATCAGGGATTCCAGTTTCGATCCGTCAAAACGGTTAACTTCTTGAAGCCCAGTCGGCGAGGTGACGTTGATTTCCGTCATATAATCGCCAATCACGTCAATCCCGACAAAGATCAGATCGCGTTTTTTAAGTTCCGGCCCGATGCGTTCGCAAATCTCAAGCTCGCGCGAGGTCAGCATGGATTTTTCGGCAACCCCGCCAACATGCATGTTCGACCGTGCCTCGCCCTCGGCCGGAACACGATTGATCGCACCGACCGGCTTACCATCGACCAGAATGATGCGTTTGTCCCCTTTGCGTACATCGGGCAAATAGGCCTGGACCATCAGAGGTTCGCGCGACTGGGCAGCAAACAGCTCCAACAGCGAATTAAGGTTCTCATCCCCGGGTTTCAGATGGAAAACACCGGCCCCGCCATTGCCAAACAGCGGCTTGACGATGATGTCCTTAAATTCCTCGCGGAAATCGCGAATACGCGCAGCCGACCGGGTAATCAGGGTCGGCGGCATCAGATCGGGAAACTCGGTGACAAAAATCTTTTCCGGTGCATTTCGGACATGACCCGGGTGGTTGACCACGAAAGTTTCCGGATGGATCGCCTCCAGCAGATGGGTCGCCGTGATGTAATTCATGTCAAACGGCGGATCCTGGCGCATCAGGATCACATCGGTTTCCTTCGCAAGGTCGATGATCTTTGCATCACCCAGATCGTAATGATTGCCTTTTTCGTAGCGAAGCGTCATCGGGCGGACTTCGGCCTTGATCCGGCCGCGGTCATAAAACATGTCATCGGGATGATAGTGCAAAAGATCATAACCGCGTGACTGGGCTTCAAGCCCCATGACAAAGGTTGAATCCCCCTTGATATCGATCGATGCGATCGGATCCATCTGAATGGCGACGATGCGACTCATAAAACGCTTTCTCCTGTTGCCGGAAAGCCGGTCACTGCTGCAAATGCGGCCAAACCCGGCCAATTGTGATCATTTGCAGGCGTGACTTGACCTGGCTGGCCATCCCGGCCAAATGATGCGATATGTTGTACATATTGTGGTTGGTTACAATTTGGCTGAATTTTTATCATTCGCCATTCCGGTTTCGCAATCGCGATCACAGAATTTCTTAAACGGGTAAACAGGCTGTCACATGGCTTTCTTCAGCAAATTCGGAAAATTCCGCATCAAACAGATGGGCGCGCGCTTCCGCACCATGACGGCGGCATCCGTCTTTGCGACTGCCTTTGCGATTGCCGCACCGGTTTCAATCAGCCTGACCCCGGCAAGCGCACTTGCACAATCGGGCGCGATTGATCAGGCAACCATCGACAAGATCGAAAATTATCTCGACGACATCACCACGCTGAAAGCCGATTTCGTCCAGATTTCGTCGGATGGCGGTGCTGCCGAGGGCAAGCTTTATATGGAACGCCCGGGCAAGATGCGGTTTGAATATAATCCTCCTGCCCAAATTCTGCTGGTCTCAACCGGGTCCGATTTCATCTATTATGACAAGGAAATCAACGCTCCGACCTATTTCGATATCGACGAAACCCCGGCCGGGATCATTCTGGCAAAGGATGTTTCGCTGACGCGCGAGGTCAAGGTTGTCGATTTCAAACGCACCGCTGAAACCATGCGGGTTGAAATGGTCCGCAAATCCGATCCGGGTGCCGGCAGTGTTACGCTTGTATTCCAGGAAAACCCGATGCAGTTACGCCAGTGGATTGTCACCGACCCCGCTGGGATCGAGACGACAGTGACCCTGTTCAATAACGAAGAAGGCATCACGCTCGACCCGGAATTGTTCAAGTTTGAACGTATCTGGCCCAACCAGCGCGGCTGATTTCAAGATTTCTCATCGACTTCACAAAATTGTTAAAACCGCCTGACAGGGCGGTTAAGCATTCTGATTCAAACCGTTGCAAATATTGTTGTTTCGCAACGATCAATCGGGATGTCATTTTTCACCGGTATGCATGAAATTTATGGCCGATATGCGCCCCTGATCTATGGCAGAGGGGTCGCAGGCTTCCTATATAAAAAGCTGTCACAAGGTTCCCGAATTTTGATGTGGGAGCCAAGTGTGAGGAACAGGTCTCCCCTACCTTTCCTCACGCTCCAGATCATCGGAGCGCTGGCGTCCGGTTCTCCCCCCTGGCCGGACGCCTTTTTTCTGCCCGATGCTTAAGATATCCGACGCTTCGGGCTAAAAATCTTCCCAATTTCCTGATCGATTTCACTGCCTGTTAATTTTGATTGCCTAGTAATGTCTGGCATGATTCCCTTTGAACCTGATCATGACCATGCCAGCAGGATGAAAACCGCCAATGATCAATGATTTTCTGAAATCTGTTTCCCAGTTTTCCGACCCGCGTTTTCGCAAGGTCGTGTTGATCGGCGTTGCCGGCGCGTTGGCAACAATTGTCGGGCTTTGGATGCTAATCGGCTTTGGCTTAAACACATTTGAAGTGTTCTCGGATGGCGGCTGGATGGAAACCTTGGCTGACTGGGGTATAGGGATTGTTTTAGCGCTTCTTGTGCTACTGCTGTTCCCGGCAACTACGGTTCTGATTTCGAGCCTGCTGCTTGATCAGATCGCCAATGCGGTCGAAGACAAATATTATCCGACTCTGCCGGAAACACGCCCGCAACCGATTTCCGAAGCCCTGATCAGCGGTCTTAAATTCGCACTAACGGCGTTGGCCCTTAACATCCTGATCCTGCCGCTTCTTTTGGCCGGTCCGGTATACGTTATCGCGTTTTATGCGATGAACGGTTACCTGCTGTCGCGTGAATATTTTGAACTGGTCGCTGCACGTCGTTATGATGTGCGCACGGTGAATGTCATTCGCAAAAGCCGCCAGACGAAACTGTGGTTTGCCGGGATCGGCCTGACATTCCTGATGACTGTGCCGCTGGTCAACCTTGTAGCGCCGATCATTGCGACAGCCTTTATGGTGCATTACTCCGTCCGTCTGGGCGCGTTCGAGAACCGGACCAACGCCTGACGCCATTCCGGTGGGCATCGGATAAAATGGCGGAAACCTGAAACGAAACTGCAAGACAAGGATTTGGTCATCCCCATGTTCGGAAAGAAAAAAGCCAACAAAACAGTCGACAGCAGCCCGGCTTCGTCAGATACATCTTCTTCCAGATTGAATTCCGGCGGTCTTTCCGACAGCGCAGCTTCCTCGCCGATCAAACCGGCTTCGGACGAAAGTGCAAGTGCCAGCAACGATACCGCCACAAAAACAGAAAAACGTAGTGAGCCGCAGCTGTTTTCCCAGCCGCGCACAAAGGAAGAACCGAAAATGTCCAGCAAACCGCATTCCACCAGCTTCCGCCCGGAAATCCCGAAGCGCCCGCTTGAAATTCCGACCCGCGGCAGTGCTGGCCGTCCGAGTGCCACGCCAAGCCACACCGAGGGCAAAAAACTGACGGTTGGCCGCGATATCCGTCTGGCTGGTGAAATCGGTTCCTGCGACGTTCTGGTTGTCGAGGGCCACGTTGAAGCCCAGATCAAGGAATGCACCCGTCTTGAAGTTTCCCAGGGTGGTACCTTCGTCGGTACCGCACAGGTCGACGAAGCCGAAATCAGCGGCACCTTCGAAGGCGATCTGACGGCGCGCCGTGTCATTGTCATCGGCTCGGCCGATATCAATGGCAAGATCACCTATGGTGCGCTTCAGATTGAAAATGGTGCCCGTATCAAGGGCTCGCTGGAATATGTTGAAGGCAGCGATGACGGTACCAGTCGTACCGGCCACTCGGCTGCAATCACCATTCCGCGCAAAAGCGACGATATCTGATCCGTGACCGGCACAAACCGCTCACTTACCCAAACAACCCTGATACAGCCCCGGCGCGGTAAACACCCCGCCGGGCTTCTTTGCGCGATGATACTGATCGCAACGTCGCTGGTGGCATGCGGTGGCAATGCTGTCCCGCCCGGCAGCACAAATCAGAACTATGGCAACAAGGCCACATCGACCAGTTCGCCACGCGTGACCCAGGATATTCCGAAAAAATCCGGGTCTGCTGCGGCCAACACCGTGACGACAAAACCTGCCAAGCCCGCGACCGCAAAATCGACAGGACCCCGCATGACGGCGGCAATCCCGCCGGTGCCTTTCAAACCGATCAGGGCCGAAACCCTGATGGGCCTCTCCGAAGCTGCAGTCGAAAAAAAAATCGGCGCGCCGGAAATGACCCGTGGCGAAGGTCCGGCACGGGTCTGGCAATATCGTTCCGATGAATGCTCGTTTGATGCCTTTTTCTTCCCGGAGGCAGAAGGTGATACACCCAAAATGACCCATATGCTGGCCCGGATGCGCAAAAATGCCAATAAAATCTCGGTTCAGGATTGCCTCGATCAGGTGATCAAGGCCCGATCTGCCAAGGGTTAGACGACCGAAATCCATTTGCATCAGTACCGATCGCTGATGATTTTTCAAATTTCGGTATCTAACGGATTTCCTTGGTCGAATATTTACCTTTTCCCGGCACCATCGGGGAAAGTTCCTCATAAAACCGCCACATCGGGCGGGTTTAAATCTTCGTTCCGAAACTTCAGACACGATACGCGAGCCCATGAAAAAACACGCCCATCGTCTTGTCAGAAATTCGCTGGCAGGTGCAACTGCCGCCCTCATCGCTTTGATATCTCAGGCTGCGATTGCGCAAAATGCACCGCAACTGATTGATGTATATGGAAAATGGGAAGCCTATAGCTATTCCGAAAAAGGCAAAAAAGTCTGCTATATCGGAAGTCAGCCGACCTCAGCCAAAGGCGACTATACCCAGCGCGGCAAAATCTATGTCATGGTTACACACCGCCCGGCGCTCAAACTATTCAACGAAGTCAGCTTCATCACCGGCTATACCTATGAAAAGGATAGCGATGTTGACCTTCGAGTCGATTCCAATAGTTTCAAGCTGTTCACCTACGAGGATTCGGCTTGGGCTGTGAATGGCGAAGAAGATCGCAAGCTGGTGAGCGCCATGAAAGCCGGCAGCAACATGGTTGTCGTCGGAAATTCATCGCGGGGTACGAAAACCACCGATACCTATTCGCTTTCTGGGTTTACCGCAGCCTATAACGCCATTTCAAAGGCTTGCGACGCCAAACCGGTTAGTTGACCGAACAATGAACCGATAAATCCCTGCGGTTTGAGGCGCTTGTAAACCTGCATCGCGTCCGGCAAATAGCTGCAATGTGAATTTTATCGTTTGTAAATTGCCCCGGCCCCGCTATATGCGGGGCCATGGTTTATGCGCCAAAAGCATTTCACGGGGAAATCTGTTATAGTCCAGCCCCGTTGCAAATCCGGCACGCATCGGATGCACAAAGCCGGAAACGGTGCTGATGTCGCCTGATGACCAACAACAAACGCCGATAAAACTGCCAGAACCAGAGAGAGAGCCCGGGATGACCGACGTCCTGACCGAGAACGCGACCACAAATGCCGCAATCCCCACCAGCCAGAGCGGCCCGACGCTGACCGACTTCGTAACGCGCGCCGCAAACGGACAGGCTGCCGACGGACGTCGTGATCTCGTGGGACTGTCGCGCGACCAGCTGACCGAACTTCTGGCCGAAATGGGCGAAAGCAAGTTTCGCGTCAAACAGATGTGGAACTGGATCTATAACCGCGGTGTCAAAGACATCGAGGATATGACCAACATTTCCAAAAAGCTGCGTGATCGTCTGTCGCAGGATTTTTATGTCGGCCGCCCGGTTCTGACCACCGATCAGAAAAGCTCGGACGATACCCATAAATGGCTGATGAAGTTCCATGACGGCAACGAAGCAGAGACGGTCTATATCCCGGATCGCAACGAAGATCGTGGGGCTGTCTGCATTTCCTCGCAGGTCGGCTGTACGCTGACCTGCAAATTCTGCCATACTGGGACCCAGCTTCTGGTTCGTAACCTGACGCCTGGCGAAATCGTCAGCCAGTTCATGGTAGCCCGTGACAGTTACGGCGAATGGCCGACCCCGGCAAACGGCATCCGCCGCCTGTCGAACATCGTCATGATGGGCATGGGCGAGCCACTGTTTAACTATGAAAATGTCCGCGAAGCGCTGAAAATCGCCATGGATGGCGAAGGTATTTCAATCTCGCGCCGTCGCGTCACCCTGTCCACATCGGGTGTGGTGCCGGAAATCGTACGTTGCGGCGAGGAACTTGGTGTTGGTCTGGCGATTTCTCTGCATGCGCCCGATGATGATCTGCGCAACGAAATCATGCCGATCAACAAAAAGTATCCGCTTAAGGAACTGATGAATGCCTGCCGCCACTATCCCGGCATGTCCAATTCGCGCCCGATCACCATGGAATATGTGATGCTCAAAGGTGTGAATGACAAACCGGAACATGCGCGTGCGTTGGCAAAGCTGGTCAAAGGTGTCCATTGCAAATTCAACCTGATCCCGTTCAACAAATGGCCGGGTTCGGACTATGAATGCACGCCAACCAATGATATCAAGAAATTCGCCCATACACTGCTTGAACTCGGCTACGAAGCCCCGATACGCTGGCCGCGTGGCCGCGATATTCTGGCTGCCTGCGGCCAGTTGAAATCCGAAAGCCAGCGCCAGCGCAAATCACGTGTCGGCGGCTGTGGCAATGCTTCGAGCGACAAAAGCACCAATGTGGTTGCCGCACAGTAGCTAACGTGCAGAACACGGTAAACATCTGGAATTACAAACGGGCAGGATGAACCTGCCCGTTTTTTTGGTGGAAAATATCCACCTTTATCACCGCCGAGAAAAAGCAGATTTTATAAAAATAAAATCAGTCATTTATTTCTGATTAATGATTATATCCATTTAGCTTGAAGTTTTTTCCGCGAAAGGTCATCAGGTATTTTCATGTCAGAAATATCAAGATTGATTGCCAAGACTCCGCCCAATCCACCGACAGTCATTTCTGAAATACGCCGACCGACCCCGTCCTTGTCCAGACCGGAAAGATACGCATCACGCGCCGCCCCATCGACGAAATCAATGGTCAGCGCATGGGTGAAACCCTGACTAAGCCCGCTTCCCGGTGTTTTTGGGCCCCCGGCAAAGGCCAGAATTCCCGGCGTTTCAAGGGCAACTTGCGATAATTCGTCAAGCAAACCCGTGATCTGTGATGCCGAAACACCGTCTCCGATTTGTAACAGGACGATATGACGCAGCATCAGGGTTTGACCTCCGCCAGTTTAACCGGATCAATCGATGCGGGCAGCAATACAAATTTGCGGCCCTTGCGATTCATATGTCCGGCATGAAGGGCAGCTTCCTCGCCGGGGCCAAAGAAAATATCGCCGCGCACCGGGCCACGGATCGCACCACCCGTATCCTGTGCCACCATCAGATGATGAAACCGGGCGTCCACATTCATCGCGTCATCGGTTTCAAGCCAGATCGGCACCCCCATCGCATGGAACCGTCGATCAACCGCCAATGACCGGCCCGGTTCCAAAGGCACACCCTGCGAGCCCAGCGGCCCGGCATCCGGGTCTTCCGGATCGGTCTTAAGCGGCGTAAAAAATACAAACGAGGCGTTGGTATTCATCACTGCATCGGCCTGATCGGGATGGTCGGACAACCATTGCCGGATGGTTTGCAACGATACGGTTTCGCGTGTCAGCTCGCCGCGTTCGATCAATTCCCGTCCGATGGCAAAATACGGGTGCCCGTTGGTCGCGGCATAGCCGATACGCAGCACGCTGCCATCGGGCAACACAACCCGGCCAGATCCCTGGATTTGCAGGAAAAACGCATCCACAGCGTCATCAACCCAGACAAGCTCAAGATCGCGCCCGGCAAGCGCGCCATTTTCAATCGCCGCACGATCATAATATGGCTTAACACTTTTGCCCTCGATCCGCCCGACCAGTGTCGTGCCCTTCAAATCCTCGCGAAATGCGCCAAGATCGACGGAAACCATGTCCTCGGGTTTCAGGTAGATCGCCGTCTGAAATGGTCCTTCACGCGTCAGATTACCGCGCAGTTCCGGTTCGAAATAACCAGTAAACAATCCTTCGGGATCATCATTATTACCCACCAGATACGGCCTGAACCCGCTTTGGAAAAAGGTTCGTGCGTCTTCCTTGCGGATCATGTCGGGCTCAAGCGCCAACGCGGTTTCACATAACCCTCGCCAGTCACCAACCGTTCCCATGCGCGGGTCAGGGCCGATATCGCGTTCATCGCCACGTTTGATCATTGCCGCACAGGACCGCTGAAACGCTTTCAGGCTGCCGCGCATATCGTCTGTCTGCCAACCGTCAAGCTGGCTGAAATCGGTTGGCTCAAGGGTCAGCATATCTGCCGGTTTTTCCGGCACTTCGCCCAATCCGACAAGACCGGCGATATCGTCCCAAAACAGCCAGACAAGAGCACCAGCCGCCCCGATAAAAACCGCAACAATTGAAAGAAGGCGCGACAAAACAAGATGTCTTTTCAAGGCAAAACCCGCTATCTACAAAATCCGGATCAGAACCGGCAAAATGGCTTGGCCAATGTTTGCCCATTTCGATTATCTGGTGCGATTGTCCAAAAACAAGCTTAACAAGCCGATAATCGCAAATCGTCCGAAGGCATCTGCGCAGAAAAATACGTCAATAAAAAAGGCGATCCCGCAGGACCGCCTTTGTCATGTATTTTCCGAAAAGAACCGCGGATTACTGTGCGGTTTCTTCTTCCGGCGTTTCGGTTGCTACCAGCTGCCAGTTAGGATCCCGGCTTTCGATATTGCGCGCAAATGTCCAAAGGTCTTCAGCCTCGATTACCTGATTCGGATCACCCGAAACCACATCACCGTCATTGTTGCGAATAACGGATACTTCCTCGGACACAAATTTGATCGTGATATAGGCCGTCCGACCTTCAAGGCTGGCATCGTGAATGGCGGCACTTTTGATACCGACTAGCGTGGTTTCCTCGCGCTCGCCCTTTTCGGCACGGGCGTCAATCGCAGCGGCAAAATTTTTGTAAACATCGTTCGACAGAAGCGGCTTCAGGCCATCCTTGTCGCCCTTGGCAAAATATTCGACGATCATTTCGAACGCCATCCGCGCTCCATTCAGGAAATCCTGCTGGGTAAAGTCGGGATCAGCTTTCTGGATCTTCTGCAACACGCCGAACGTGCTGCTGTCGGCTGCGACCGTTCCCTCAACCTTTCCGGCTGCCTTCTCGGCATCGGGCAAACGATAGACATTGTCCGTCGGTTGTGGCGCGCCATTGGTTGCACCATTGTTCGTGTCCTTGCTGTCATTCTCGTGCGAACGACGGCCAAAGACATCCGTTGGACCTTGCTTTTCCTCGCCATTTCGGCGCCCAAGGGTACTGCGCAAGCGCAAAACCAGAAAAACCGCGATCAATGCGAAAAGAATGATGTCGAAATACTGCAAGCCCGGACTCTTGATCTGTAAGGTTTCGAAAAACGCCAAAAACAGCAAAACTGCCGTGGTCGAGAAATGGTATGGACCGAAGCGAATGCAAGGGCAACTCCCGATCGCATTTAAAATGTGATCGGTTTCACCCTGTTCATCCGCACAATCATAATATCGTCGCGAACACGGTGGCAAACTGCCGTATTTTCGTCCAGTTATACCGGTAGTTTGCCGCCAAATTCCGAAAGTATTTCAGGTGAGATTAAAGCGAAATACCTGAAATCCAATATGTTTATGCAATACTGCGCTTTGCGGACCGGTCCTGTCAAAGTATGTTTACCTGATAAATCGCGATCAAATCTGATCAAGTCGACCAAATGCAAAGCCGAGCGGAGCAAAAATGGGCTTTTATTTTCTGGCCATCTTCGTGGCCATGCCGATCATTGAAATTGCCGTCTTCATTCAGGCTGGCGAGTTGATTGGCCTGTGGCCAACGATTGGCATTGTCATCCTGACCGCCGTGATCGGAACTTCGCTGATGCGTGCCCAAGGTTTGCAAACCCTTGCCCGTGCGCAGGCCCAAATGGATCAGGGCGAAATGCCGATTGGCGAGCTGTTTAACGGCATTTGCATTCTGATCGCCGGAGTGCTGCTGCTGACACCGGGCTTTGTCACCGATACCATGGGCTTTCTGTTGCTCATCCCACCACTACGCAAGGCGGTCGGTGCCGGTGTTATCATGAAACTGGTTCAGTCAGGCAATATCCGCACTAATTTTTCGCGTCGAACCTATGGCAATACCGGGTCATCGGGCGGTGCCAATCCGTCAGGTCGCAGCGGACCGCAACCGGGTGGCCGTGCGGGCAGCGGCCCGATCATTGACGGCGATTTTGAAAATGTCAGCCCAACCGACGATAAAAACGACGCAGACAAAAATACATCCGATAACCCGGTCAATGATGACAATACCCGCAATTTTCCGCCCAAGAATCCCTGATCTCTGCCGGGCATACCTTGGTAAAATTTGCAAAAACAGAACCTTGGCATTACCGGGTACTGTTTTTGTTTGAAAAGCCTTACAAAGGCACGCATTTCCAGCCATATCGCACGGCGATTTTCTTGCCCGTGCCCGGAAGACATGCTAGGCCATGAGAAGACATGCCGCAGGGTTGCGGCGTCAGAAACAAGCATATCAGCCAGTTTCAGATCACCTGACCATGTTACAAATACTTTGGCAGATACATTCTGAACGGCTTGTTTCTGATCAAGACCGAGATTTAAGGGAGTTAGACTTTAATGGCCGAAAACACCACCGGTGCAGCGCAGGGCGGCGAAGAACAGAAGCCAGCCGGCAACCCGATCACGATCCACACCCAGTACATCAAGGATCTTTCCTTTGAAAATCCGAATGCACCGGAAAGCGTAGCCCTGCAGCAGCAGCCGAAAATCAACATCGATGTTGATGTCGAGGCACGCACGACCCAGGATCAAAAACTTCACGAAGTCACCGTCAAGATCAACGTCAAGGCAGATGTTGCCGACAAGGTCGCCTTCATTGCCGAACTTCAGTATGGCGCGGTCGTAACGCTCAATGTCGCCGACGAACATCGCCTTCCGGTTCTTCTGATCGAAGTTCCGCGTATGCTGTTCCCCTATGTCCGCAAAATCATCTCTGACCTGACGGCCGATGGCGGCTTCCCGCCATTGATGATGCAGCAGATTGATTTTGCGGATCTTTTCCGCAAGAAATTCTCCAAACAGATGGAAGGTCAGCCTGCGGGCAACGCCTGATTTTCTGCTTTGAACCATTTTGGTACGATATGGAAATAAAGGCCGCCAAACTGGCGGCCTTTATTATTTCAATAGCGAAATGAAATTACTACTCAAGCATGGATCATTCTGGATCAGAACGGGCGTGCGATCACCATAAAGACGATGATCACCATTAGAACCGCCGGTACTTCGTTGATAATACGATAAAATTTTTGCGGTTTCGTATTATTGTCCGCTTCAAACTGGCGACGGCATCGCGCCAGCATCATGTGGATGCCGGTCATGATCACAACGCATAAAAGCTTTACATGGAACCATCCTTCGGTCATTGCACCACTGGCATGGATCAGGTAC
>CAMPHD010000065.1 GCA_946885765.1 uncultured Thalassospira sp. | reverse complement strand
CAGTGTCGGCAGCAATGCCGGCTCCAATCCGGATGCTTCGGGATATAGTACCCCCAGCGCGTTGGACGTCGGCAAGGAACCCGTCATCAGCTCGAACATCACGACGGATGGATGCAAGATACGCACAGATCTCGACCAGCTTCAGGCGATCCAGCAAACCCGCGTCGTGACGACAACCGACGGCACACCAGAATACGGTGAGTGTGCCGATGGTTCAGAGCGGTTCAAGATCAACCAATCTTACGCCGTTTGCCCTTACGACGAAAATACCGAGACGATGAAGGCGACCGCACAGTTCATGTATTATTACACTGACGGCGGCGGCAATCGTCAGGAAATCGGGGACTGCCAGCCGGACGCGGAAAAAATCTATGACATTGTTGAAGACCGCAATGCCTGCAATGTCTATCTCGATTACGTCAATCTTCAGGCCGTGCCGCAAGGGAAGCTGGTTTACACCAACCACAACGGCAAAGTCGTCCCGGTTGCCGATTGTGCAGCTTCTATCGAAGTGGAACCGGTTAAGTTGGTCGAAACCACCGAAGGCTGCGATATTCGCGATGACTTCCTTGCGAACAAGTCCTATGGCCGGTCGAAATATATCTACACGCTCGAAGGTCAGGATTGGGACACATCCTGCCAGGATAACGACCAAGAATATCTCCACAGCACGATCTATAAAACGGCCAACGGTGATCAGGTCTGCGACCCGATTATCAATCGGGACACTGGTAAAGTAACGCTGCAAAGCCGGGTGATGATCAATGTCAACGGCTTTGAGCTGTATCGGACGCCTTGCACGCCGGACACTTCAGCCAAGGATATCCAGTCAACCACCGCAGGCTGCGAAGACCCGTCCAAATGGAACCATAATATCAGCACCAGCCAGAGCATCGGCCAGGAACGTTTCTATTATCTGCTCGATGGCAAACAGGAACCGGTGACGGAATGCCAGGATAACGGTGTTATTTATCCGCATCATCAGGAACTCACTGGCTGGCAACCGCATGATGCCCAGCTTTTCGCCTATCGGCTTGTTACCGTTTACATTGAAGACGTTCCGACGCCGACAGGCCGCTATAATGTACTGACCTCTCAGGTTCTCCCCGGAGACCCGCAAATCCCCTACAGCTATGTTGGTGTTGGCCCTGCGACCAATGGGGAGACTTTCTATGAGGACTGCACAAGGTTTGACAAGCGCGATGAAGTCGAGAGTTATCGCCGCCCGGACGAAAGCCTCCATAAGGTAATCGTCGGTGAGGCTGAGCCCCTTAATCTCGGCAACAAATGCAACGTCAATATTGATTGGGGTTCACAAACCACCAGTCGCTGGGCCTTCTCTAAACCCTCTCACGTGGGCTCTATTCTGTTCGACCCACCAGTGACACAGCGTAACTGGAGTTATGGTGGGAACGGAGCTTGCGGGCGCACCCAAGTTGCCTTTGATTATCAATATGAAGGTCAAGGGTCAGAACAGCATACCAAGCGAGACTATGGCACCATTACTTCCGCCGACCATTGTGCTTTCAGAAGCTTGGTCGGTACAAAAACCGTCATTCGCGAGGACGGGGAGCAAATCGGCAACAAGGCTACCAATACCTGTACTCTGACAAACAGGAAGGCTTCAGTATACGCCGCCATGAACCCTCAAATCCGTAAAGGCAGTTCCTCTTGGCTGCGGGGAACTGCTGCCTTGTGGGCCGATCCGTATCCGGCTTATCCGAACTTTAATCAATCCCATAAAGACAACTGTGCTGGACAATGGGGGTGGATGTAATGAACGCCATCTCCCCAATCAATCCGATCTACAAGCGCATCGTCGCACCGCTCGCGAAATATTACGACGACCCTAGAACGATCGAAGTCCGGCTCAATGGGCCGGGCAAGATTGTCGTCGACCGGCGCGGTGAAGGTAAGCAGCTGATCGATGATCCCGACCTGACACAGGCCGTCATCGAGAAGTTGTGCAAAAGCCTTTCGAATGGACGCGGTCTTAATTTCAATGCCGATACCAACCCGATCCTTTCAACCGCGCTGGATGAAGGGCATCGCTTTGAATGCCTGGTCGGCCCCTCCGTCAGATCGGGCCTTAGCCTTGCTATTCGTTGTAAACACCCTTTCACACCGACATGGGAACAGTTGATCGCGGCAACCCGGAAAGGAAATCGCGATTTCCTTGATGACGCCATGGAGCGCCGAAACATCAAGTGCGAAACCGAGATCAAGGATCTGCTGATCGAAGCGATGATCAAGGGATGGAACATTGCCATTTCGGGGGGGACCAACACCGGCAAAACCACCCTGCTCAATCTGCTGTTGTCATCCGTTGCGGATGATATCCGCGTTATCGCGCTTGAGGACACGATGGAACTGTTCCTCGATCGTTTCTGGGATGGCAACGGGCTGCTCGCGGCACGTGAGAGCGACAGCAACAGCGGTTTAGTTGACTGGCGTAAACTGTTTGATCACGTCAATCGCATTACCCCGGATCGTGTGCCGTTCGGGGAAATCAGCACCAAGAATGCCTTTGCCGTTCTGGGCACGCTGAATGCCGGCGCAACCGGTGTCAGCTTCACGATCCATTCGACCAATCCCAAACACGCAATCCACCGGAAATTCGATCAGAACATCGCCTGGGCAGGGATGAAGATGGATCGTATCCCCGAATTCCTGACGGAAATGGTTGACCTGGTTGTCCAGATCAAACGCGATCGGGACGGTTTCCGGCGCATTACCGATATCTGGCAACCGCGAAACGACAATTTCATCCTCAAAGACGGGAGGGTGGCATGAGCCAGCGCCTCGGTCACTTTTTCCTTGTCGTCATCCTTCTTGGCATGATTGCCGGCGTTATCGGCCTCTGGCATTTCGAGGTTGGTTTCGATCCGAGAAACCCGGCGTGGTGGAAATGGCTCGGAGCTGTAGCTATTCACCCGGCCGGTTTGCCTAAAGAAATGCTCTATCCGGCATTTTACACGATTATCGGCGGTGTTCTGCTGATGGTCGTTGTAGGTGTTCTGATGTCGCGGGCCAGAAACGATACAGTTTCTGGAAATCGAAGTGGTAAGGAACTCTATGGTTCTGCCCGCTGGGCGACCTTCAAAGATATTCGAAAAGCCCGCCTGTTTCGTAAAAACGGTGTTGTTATCGGTGGTATCAAAACCAAATCAGGCAAGGTCCGCGAACTTCGACACAATGGGCCGGAACACGTGTTGGCATTTGCCCCAACTCGTACAGGTAAAGGCGTTAGCATCATCCTTCCAACACTTTTGAGTTGGACTGAAAGTGTTCTCATCCTTGATATCAAGGGTGAGAACTTTGCCAAAACAGCCGGTTGGCGAGCAAGCCTCGGACATCGTGTATGCCGTTTTGATCCCACCAACCCTGAACCAAGCGAGACAATTCGGTTTAATCCCCTTGCGGAAGTTCGCATTACTTCCCGGCGGGATATTGCCGACTGCCAAAATATTGCAAACATGGTGATTGATCCCGATGGCAAGGGTATCGCAGGCAATTATTGGCGTGAAGAAGGTTGGGGCTGGTTATCCGTCGTCCTTTTGCATGTGCTTTACAAGGTAATGAAAGAAGAAAACCGCATTGCCTGCTTTGACGATGTGAACATTTTTCTTTCTGGCATATCCACGGTGAAGCCGCCAGCTGAGGCGTTGGAAGCTGCACGAGAAGGTGCTTCCAAGGAAGTTTCTGATGATCAGATGTCTGCCCAAGATAACTTTGTGAAGATACTCGAAGCGATGGCCGAATACGACCATGGGTATGCACATGTAAACAAAGAGGTTCGTCGAGGAGCAAACAGTCTCGCCATTAAAGCCCCGCAAGAAAGATCTGGAGTACATTCCAACGCGAAGACACAGCTTACACTTTACGCCGACCCTATCATTGCAGAGAACACCGCTGTCAGTGATTTCCGACTTGATGACCTCATGAATGGTAAAACACCGATGTCGCTCTATCTGGCGTTCTCCCCCGCCGATAAAGACCGCTTGGTTCCATTGATTAGGATCATGATGAACCTGTTTTTGCGACGCCTTACCGAGAAAATGGAGTTTGAGGACGGCAAAACGAAGCGTGGCTTCAAACATCGTCTCCTTCTCATGCTTGATGAGTTTCCGGCTATTGGCAAATTGGAGATATTTGAAGACGCTCTCGCGTTCATGGCCGGATACGGCATCAAAGCCTTCATCATTATTCAGAATATCGAACAGCTTTGGAAGAAGTATGGGAAAGATGAGTCCATTTTCCCAAACTGCCATATTCGCACCGCCTTTACTCCGAACAAATTTGGCACTGCCGAGCTACTTTCCAAGTTGACAGGCAAGCAAACCATTGTTCAGCGGAAACAATCTCAATCGGGAAAAGCTGGTTCGTTTACTGGTTCAAATTCTGCAAATATTCATGAAACTTCCCGAGACTTGATGACTCCTGACGAAATCATGCGCTTGCCGATGCTTGATGTTGATGAGGACGGGAAGAGACCACCAGTACCTGGTGACAGCCTGATTTTTGTTGCTGGTCGTCCTGCGATCTATGGTCGCCAACGTCTGTATTTCCTCGACAAAAAACTGTCCAGCAAATCGAAACTATCCCCTCCCCGGATGAAACAAACGGGCGTGGCATATCTTCCGACCTTAAAGATGGAGAAATCCCATGAAGCAGCCTGAACAAAATACGGGCGCAAATGCCCGTGTGACCGACACCGAATTTCTCAAGCTCGCATCGCTCGCGGTATCAGTCGCAAGCGATCTTGGCCCGGTTTCTGTCGATCCCGATGTCGCCGACGCGATGGGGGCTATCGATGAACAGGCGCTGTCGTTTGATGATGCACTTGATAGCCATTTCGACGGCGAGGATCCGACCGCGATAGAGGAGGTAAAGGGTCATGGCTAAACCGAACTTTCGCGATCAGGTCGTAGAATCCCTAATTGAGCAAATGGAGCGCGGTACCGCACCCTGGCAAAAGCCCTGGGAGCCGGGAAAAGTCCGCGAACCTTCCTTTAATCCCTCCACCGGCAAAGCCTATCGCGGCATCAACCAGATCTGGCTTGAATCTCGCGGTTATGCAGATCCGCGTTGGGTGACATATCGCCAGGCACAAGCCAATGGCTATCAGGTGCGTAAAGGGGAGAAAGGCACCCAGATCGAATACTGGCAGTGGTCTGAGCGCCAGCCGGTTAAAGACAATGACGGCAATCCTGTTCTTGATCCTGAAGGCAAGCAGCGATATCGCGAATTCCGGCTGGATCGTCCGAAGGTCTTTCACGCTGTCGTTTTCAATGGCACGCAGATTGACGGCCTTGCGCCGTATGTCGGTATGGAACCCGATTTCAATCCAGTGGAACGGGCCGAACAGGCACTTTCACAGTTGGGGGTGCCGATCCATCATGATCAGCGCGATCGGGCCTTTTACCAGCCGGGTAGCGATGAAATCCATATGCCTCCGAAAGGCTGGTTCAAAGGTCAGTACGAATATTATGCCACAGCACTTCATGAAGGTGGACATTCGACCGGACATGAAAGCCGCATGGCCCGGGAATTCGGGCCGTTCGGGTCTGAGACCTATGCCCGCGAAGAACTCCGGGCGGAAATCGCCAGTTTCATGCTGACAACCGAATTGGGCCTCGGCCATTACCCCGAACGCCATGCGCCCTACGTGAAAAGCTGGATGGCTGCGATCAAAGAGGATCGCAACATTCTGTTTCAGGCGGCCCGTGATGCAGAAAACATTCGCACCTGGATCATGGAGCCGGAAAAACGCCTCTCCCTTATCCCAGTTAAAGAACAACGACAGGAAATGACTAAAGATCTGACCGCAGCGATGACACCAAGTACACGGATGTCATTAGGAGATAAACTCGTTGCCGAACGTGGTGAGATGGTGGACCGGATGTTCGAAAATCATCCACATGCCCATCCGACATTGTGGGCTGCGGCGATACAGGGCGATTTTTCTCTTTCAAGCATAGAGAACATACGGCAACAGCTTCCTGTCGGCGAACTTAAGGAAAGGATTATCGCGACAGACATAACCAACGATAACCTTGAATCGTATATGCGCCAGTCTTCCGAAAAGGCAAATTGGCGTTCTCTATATTCCCGCGTCAACCCGTTTGACGGCCACGCTGAAGCGCAACATTTTGCGGTAATCGCAGAGCAATTTGGCAAAATAGACTGGGTGGCAGATTACGCAGCATCAAGCAATCGCCGTTCAAATGGTGTCGCTCACCGCGATACCACGTTAAAGCAGATGGAAACACTGGCGGCATCTGCCCCGCGTACGGCTGCTTTATTGTCTGCTTTATGGGACCTTGACGGCCCCGGTCAGAAAGCCCGCATGAACCGACCCGAATGGTACATGCCCCCGGGCCAACGCCCTGACACTGAGTTGGCGAAGCTGGCGAAGCCGCTCGATGTAAGTCAGGCACCATCGAGTTCCAACACTATCGGGTTGAACCCGTCGTCGCTCGGTGGCGATCTGAATACTAGCTGGATGCGTCATGCTGCCGAACTGGAAGGAATGGCCGATACAAAGGATCTTGAAGCCGGCTTCGATGCCTTCCAGCGTATTGATGCGTGGTCTCATTATTCAGATGACCCGAACGTCCGCGAGAGCGCGAGCAAACATAAGGAAAAGACGCAGGCATTGCTTGCTGGGCTCGCCGCCCGATCTGTGAAGCACGCGGAATTGTTGTCGGTACTTTTCGACACACACAAGTCTGATCCTCTGGACAATTTTATCCGTCAGCCAGATTGGTATGTCCCCGTTGCAGAACGCCAAAATGAACTGTTTAAACAGCTTGGGACTGATCCGGCAAAATACCTTCGCGAAACGCTCGTTGGTCAACAGCTTAGGGGCGAAGTAATGCAGCAATCCGATGACGACGTTCGCAAGCGGATCTATCTGAATGTCCCCTACTCCGAGAAAAGAGAGGCCAAAGGCCTCGGTGCCAGATGGGACCGGCACAATAAAGCATGGTTCGTTCATGAAGGCACCGACATGAAACCATTTGGAAAATGGCAGCAAAAAGTTGCTGAGAACCAGACCAAGATTGATCCGCAGCAGGAATTTGCCGATGCCTGCCGCAAAGAGGGTCTGATGATTGAAGGCCTGCCAAGCATGGACGGAAAATGGCACCGCGTTGCCGTTGCAGGCGATGCGAAGGGTCAAACCAGCGGCAGTTATCGCGGCTTTATTGAGGGTATTCCGGCTGGCCAGATCATGAATTTCAAAAAAGCATCCGAGCCGGTTAAGTGGGTGGCGACGGGTACCAGGATCGATCCGGAAGAACTGGAACGGATCAAAGCTCAATCAGCTGCCAGAAAAGCCGAACAGGCCCAGGAACTGAAGTTCCAGTATCAGCAGGTTGCCAAACGTGCCTACGGAACCTTCATGAACGCCATCGAGGCGACCAGCGACCATCCTTATCTCAGGAAAAAACAGGTATCCGGGGAAACTCTTCGTATAGACAGAACCGGCAATCTGATCGTGCCGATGACCAACGAGAAGGGTTTCATCGAGAACATTCAAACCATCGCCCCGGACGGCACTAAACGTTATCTGAAGGACGGCCGCAAAGCCGGACTGATGCATATCATTCCGGGCAAAAAAGACACTCCGCTGATTATCGCAGAAGGTTATGCAACGGCAAAAAGCCTGCATGCAGCGACCGGATTTACCACTGTCGTTGCGTTTGATGGCGGCAATCTTCCGGTCATTGCCGAGACACTGCGAAATCAAAACCCGGACCGGGTAATCGTTATTGCAGCCGATGACGACCCCCTGAAAGTTGAAAAAGTCGGTCACAATCCGGGACTGGAAGCGGCCAAACGGGCTGCCGAGCGATCAAACGCGCAGATCCTCAAACCTTCCCTTACTGCAGATGAGCAACTGCAGGGATTGACCGACCATAACGATGTGCATGTTGCCCGCGGCTTCGATGTGTTCCGGCGCGAGATCCGGCAACAGCTTTCCGATTTGGGTATTTCGACCAGCCGTAGTCGATCGATGCAGATCTCGCCCAAAAAGCAAAAGAGCCAGTCAAACCAAATGTCTGTTTGATTATCTGTAACTGCCGACGGCCTTAACGGTCGTCGGCCTCATTCTGCTCTATCGACCTTAACAGGATACCGTCCGTGGCGACCAAAAAATCTCGGCTTCTGGTTACACTGCCTGATGAAGAACGCGCCAGACTGGATCAGTTGTCATCGCAATTACGTCTCGATCGTTCAGAAGTGCTGAGGCGTCTGCTGATGAATAGCCCCTTGCCCGCTCAGCGGGATTTCGAAGCCGCCCAAGCGATCCTTGATATGCTTCAGATCAATGCTGACCTCGCCCGTCTCGGGAACCTTCTGAAGCTGGCACTTGATGAACCGTTAAGCGCCGATCTTTTGCGCAAATACGATGACTTGGCCGCCGCCATCAAATCCACCCAGGACGAGTTGAAGGATGTGGTGCGCAAGATCGATCGCACGATCGGGCGCGGTGCAAAATGATCGCCAAGAAAATCACCAAAAGACCGGACATTCCTGACAATTACAAAGAACTGGCCGAATACATCGCGGCGGCCAAGGAACCCGGGGAAAAGCTGGATAAATTCTGGATTGAGAACTGTGGCGCCGGCGAGACGCTGGGTGATCTCGAACTTGCTTTGCGCGAGGTCTATGCCGTCCGCTTGATGAAGCCCGAAGTCACCGACAAATCATATCACATGATGGTTTCGTTCCGGCCGGGCGAGAAAGAACGGCTTTCCGAACAGGATCTGAAGGATATCGCTTCAGCCTATGCCGAAGGCCTCGGCTTCGCCGAACATCAATATGTGGCCGGTACGCATATCAATACCGACAATTTCCACATGCATATCGCCTTTAACAAGATCCATCCCCGCACGCTTCAGGTCGTCAATCCGTTTCGGGATTTCATAATCCTCGATCGCGTCTCCCGAAAACTGGAAAAACAATATGGCCTGTTCATTGATCGGGGCATGGCTCAAAGAGAAAAACAGGGTGCAAAACTGTCGCCTTCAGCTCGCGATTACGAAGCGCAAACATGGCAGGAAAGCTTCCAGAACCATGTTCTTAAACATCGCGAGGATCTGCTTGAAAGAATCAACGGCGCAGAAGCCTGGCAGGATCTGCACAAAATTCTTGCCGAACATGACATCGAGCTAAAAAAGCGCGGTAACGGTTTTGTTCTGGTCGGCCCGGATGGACAGGGCATGAAAGCCTCAGCGCTCGATCGTGGCATGAGCAAATCCGCCCTGGAAAAGAAACTCGGCGATTTTGTGCCACCGGCCGAAAAAACAGACAATAAACCCGTTCTCTCCAAGCCACCAAAACGACGCTACAAACGTCGGCCGACAATGCGCCATCCGCGCATGTCGCCTCTCTGGCGGCGATATCTGAATATCCAACAGCCATCGCATCGTCGCAGCACGCTTCTGTCGCGCACGATTTCGAACTGGAAGCTGTTTTTGCTCAGTGAGGCCTATCGCGATCCGTTGGCCATGGTGTTTCTGATCGCCCAGCAGGAATTCATACATCTGGTATTTGGCGATGATCGACCGACACCAGTTTCCAAACTCGCAGCCCCTGCCCTTGCCGCGTGGTGTGAAGCCGGAAAGTGGGCGGATGCAAAATCCTTAAACTGGCTGGCAGATACTCGCTCAACCGGCCGAGGTTGCCGACTTGATGATGTCGGCAATCTGCTCGTCCCCTTCAAGGACGAGAACGGTTTTATGCTAGCTGTCCGCATATATGCCCCGGGCCAGAAAAGGATGTCGATCGGCAATATCAAGGCACGCGGGCTGACACACATCATCGACACCAGAAAACAGATCAATTCCGGGCCGGTGATCTTCACGGCCGATTATGCCGATGCGGTAAAGATTCATGATGCAACCCGACGCCCTGTCGTGATTGTCGCAGATCCTCGCGAGCTGCAGCTGGTGATAAAACGCTATCGCAATTCTAGTCCCTTGATCAAACCGGTTGTGGCTGGAAAAGCTGACGCAAAGTTACCTGGTATTGGCTATGTGCGGATGCCGAACCAGGACGATCAAACGGAAATTCGACGCGCATTTGCCCGTGCGACAGGGGATGAGGCTTTTCTCGTCTGGGATGCCTGCCCTGAATGGGCGACACCCGGCAATTCGTTCTGGCTTAAATCTGCCGGCATTCGTGGTTACGGTGTCAAGCTTACGCCTGATGGTGAGGTCGCCGTTCCATTGAAAGATCGTTCCGGCCGTTTGGAGAACGTCATCCTGATCGATCAAAAAGGCAATCAAAGAACCGCCTTTGATCCGGTCGATAATATTGCGCTCTCGCATGTGATCGATCCCGCATGGCGCGACGAGAAGGATACCGTGATCGTTGCGCGTGACTATGCCGATGCTGCGGCTGTCCATCGGGCAACACGTTGCCCTGTTGTCGTCCCCGAAACACCTGACGACTGGCAAACTGCCCTTGAACAGACCCGCCTACGATACAGCGAAGCAAATATTGTTCTTGCCCTGGATAAAGAGGAAAGGCCCGGGGAGAGGGCAGCGTCCGACAAATTTGCAGCCCTGATCGTTCGGCCGGCACGAGCGGATACGTTCAAGGAATATGCCTTGCATGAACCATCCCGATCAGCAGCCCGTCTGATGGATATGGGCCGTGATCATTTCAACTTTGACCCTGACAAATCGGAATCCGAATTTGTAAAGCTGCAGGATCAGGATGGAACTGAACGTTACGTCTGGGGTGTTGATATTGCCAGTGCCGTTAGTCAAACCGGTGCAAAAACGGGCGACTGGATCACGCTTGATATCGCCGAAAAGAAGAAAGTCGAGGTCGTTGAAAAATATCGTGATGATCAGGGCAACCTTCAGAGCCGAACGGTTACAACCCATCGGAATGTCTGGAAAGCGGAAGTGCTGCCAGATCCTGAAACAACGCCATCAATGACCGCCTTGCGGAATGAAATGGCCGTCCCCGTTGGCGATGATGGGTGGCTTGCATGGCAGCAGGCATCCCGGCCAGACAAGAGGATTGTTTCTGCGCGGAATGACATGGGCTCAGATAAGGCGTGGGCAGGCTTCCGAGTGGATGATGCCGGAAATGTCCTTATCCCTCTCAGAGACGGTGGAAACCGGCTTTCCGCCGTCTACCGCATTAATAAAAACGGATCTGTTGAAACTCTGGTCGGCACCGGTGACGATAAAGGTCTCCATCATATTGTCGGGGGACGGATATCAAAAGATCCAGAGGAACCAATTCTGATGGCAGATGACCTGATCAGCGCCATCGAGCTAAATCGTCTGACGAAAAAGCCGGTTGTCTGGACAGTGAAATCAGAAAACCTAGAAGCGGTCGGAAAAAGCCTGCGCAGGTTTAATCCCGATCGGAAAATTGTCATTGTTGCTATGGATGCGCATATGGCCGTCGAAAACAAGCCATTGGATCTTGCTAGGAAATCGGCGACCGCGATAGAGGCCGATTTGCTTTCCCCACCTTTGACCGATCAGGACAAAAAACGTAATCAGATGTCGTTCGGAGATATGCTGAAATCCGGGCAGATTGATCTGGTCAAAACCGCCCTTAAGAAGGTCGGAATTGTTGGGGTTGAAAAAACGCGAAAACGACAAAAAGGTAAGGCGCGAGGGATCGAATGAAACCG
>CAMPHD010000064.1 GCA_946885765.1 uncultured Thalassospira sp. | reverse complement strand
GGAAAAGCTGCTGGATGATATCAGCTTCACGGCAACCGACCGTGGCGGTGAAACGATCAAGATTGATGCGAATTACGTCCGCGAGCAGGTCGATGGCCTTGCCAAGGATGCGGATCTTTCGAAATTCATTCTTTGATCTTTGGCAATAACAAAATGCAAAAGACCGGCAGTTTGTTGCCGGTCTTTTTATTTCATGTCAAACATTCAAGTCTGGCTGAAATCAGGCCCGGTGTAACGTCCTGATATTATCGTTGGCCTTGGCGGGCAGATAGACGGTGAATACCGAACCAATCCCCTGTTCACTGTCGATGATCATGGTGCCACGGTGGCGTTGCACCAGATGTTTGACGATGGCAAGACCAAGACCGGTACCACCAACCGCACGTGATCGTGCCGTATCTACCCGGTAAAACCGTTCAGTCAGGCGCGGCAGATGTTCACGTGCAATCCCGTCGGAATGATCGCGAATGGCAACGGCCAGAACACGGTCATGGCGGTAACGGGCCAATGCACCAGGGGTGCTTTTAGCCAATGTAATCGAAACGTCGATACTGGTTTTGGGATGGCCGTATTTGATGGCGTTTTCGACCAGATTGACAAAAACCTGGGTCATTTCCTTTTCCTCGCCAACGATTTCGGTGTTGTCGAGGTCGCAGGAAATCTTGATTTCCATGCTTTTGGCTTCGGCCTTCATCGCCAGTGTCTGGGCGACCTTGTCGATGATCTTACTGATATCGCAATCATCTGATGGCGGGGTATGTTCGTTAAGCTCGATCCGTGCAAGTGACAGCAAATCTTCGATCAGGTGCTGCATGCGCTGACCCTGATCGCGCATGACAGGCAGGAACTGGTGCAACGCATCGGGATCGTCCTTTGCCGGGCCTTCAAGCGTTTCGATAAAGCCCAGCAGCACCGAAAGTGGTGTGCGCAGTTCATGCCCCGCATCGGTCGCGAAATCGGCACGCATTTGTTCAAGCTTGCGAAGCTCGGTCAGGTCGGAGAAGGACAGCACAAAGTTCCGGTCGCCGGTTGCGGCGGGCAGGCGTGCGGTCAGCACATCGAAGTGTCGATGGGCATCGCTTGCAAGTACAAATTCGGCATGTTTCATCTGTTCGCGTTCGCCCGCGACATCATCAAAGGCATCCAGCAGGATCGGATCGCGGATATAGCGCGTCAGGTCACGACCGGTTTCCAGATTGTGGAACAGGCCACGTGCCGCCTGGTTAAAGCCGGTAACAACGCGTTGCCGGTTGACCATCACCACCGGGTTGGGCAGGTGATCAAGGATTTCGGCATCGGTGCTGGTTTGGGCTTCAAGATGGGCGATGCGTTCACGAAATGTGCTGGCGATCTGGGTATAAAGGGACGACAGTTCAGAGGCCGCACCGAAAGAAAGATGCTGTGGCGGGGTGCCGCGGAACTTGTCACGCAATGCGGTGGCGTAGCGCGCAACACGGCGCAGATCACCGAAATAGATACGCAAAACCCCCGCAACGCCAGCCCACGCCAAGGCCGCACACAGGATCGCTGTGCCCCAGCCAAGCAATTCCATCGACGCCAGTACGATAAAGATCGTGGCAGTCGGGAATGCAACCGCAAGTGCGGTCATTAACAATTGGCGAAAGCCCAACGGATGCTCCTGATGTCGGGTACCTGTGTCGGTACGCGTTAACGCATGCAAAAAATTTGGACTAAAATGATTATGCGCCGGTAAAGATCAAATAAAAGTTAGATGACAGTTTTCAAGCATCGGAAAAGCTTGAAAAAATACGTCGCCGGAGCCTCGATCATACAGGTGTATATGCCAGTTTTGCCAATAAATATGCAAATGTGTTAACGCCGCCGTCCCGCGTCGGTTTCGCCTCCTGATAGCAAATCAGATAATTTCAGCACCTTCGTCGAACGCAAGGCGGGGGCTGCGATCAAACAGTTTTGATGGATCGCCGTAGCCGATATTGATCAGGAAATTGCTTTTGACTGGAGTACCGGCAAAAAATTCGGCATCGACCTTGGCATTGTCAAAACCCGACATCGGGCCGCAATCAAGGCCCATAGCCCGCAATGCCATAATGAAGTAGCCCGCCTGAAGCGTGCCATTGCGAAATGCGGTAGTGGCAATTGCATCATCCTTGCCGGCAAACCATGATCTTGCATCTGCATGCGGGAACAGTTGCGGCAGCTTCTCATAGAATTCCATATCATGAGCAATGATCGCGGTGACCGGTGCGGCCATCGTTTTTTCGAGGTTTCCGTCGGAAAGTGCCGGTTTCAGCCGTTCCTTGGCTTCCGGTGATTTAACGAATTTAATCCGCATCGGTTCGCAATTCGCACTGGTGGGGCCCATGACGGTAAGATCCCACGCCTTTTTCAACAGGGTTGTATCGACATCACGATCCTGCCAGCCATTATGGGTCCGGGCTTTATTGAAAAGGGTGTCGAGTGCGTCGGAACCAAGCATGCGAATCTCCGTTAATGCTGCAGTTGAACTAGGTGATCTAAAGTTAGGCCATGACTAACTATACGCAAGCCGAATGACGAAATTGTGGAAAAACAATTGGTTCGCTGGTAGGTTCACAAAAAACACAATTACCGGAAACCATAAAATCAAGGCTGTGGTTTTGGGGGCTGCAGTGACCAATGAGTGAGGTCGCAGAAAAGATGGATGTGGCAATGCAATCACAGACCAATAGGCAGCGGAATTTTGAAAATATGTCTCGCGCAAATGGCGGGAGCAGTATGTTTCGTTGCATGATTTTTGGCGCGGCTTTTGCCGTTGGGCTGACATTTGGCATATCGCCCGGTATGGCGCAGGATATGGCACAGAGTGAAGGGGCCACGGGTACAACGACCAGCGAGCAATCCCCTGTAACACCGGAAAGTACCGCTACGCCTACGGCGGCCACGGTTCCGACCGGAGATGCATCGTCGGCCGTTGTGTTTATGTATCATCGGTTTGCCGAAACCGATTTCCCCTCGACCAATATCCGCGGTCCCCAGTTCGAAGCCCATCTTCGCGAGTTGAGCAACGGCAAATACACCGTGATGGGCGTGCCAGAGATTGTTGATGCCCTGCAAAATGGCCGAGGTCTGCCCGATTATGCCATCGGGATCACGGTCGATGATGCCTATCGTTCGGTTTACGATGTTGCATGGCCTGCTTTTAAAAAGCACAACATGCCGATGACGGTCTTTGTCGCGAGCGAACAGGTTGATGCCGGGTACGAGAACTACATGACCTGGGACATGTTGCGCGAACTGGTCAAGGAAGGTGTGACCATTGGCGGACACAGCCAGCACCATTCGCATTTGCCGAGCCTTTCGATTGAAGACGTAAAGGCCGAACTGGCCCATTCGGCCGAACGGTTTAAGGAAGAACTGGGCTTTGTCCCGGATATCTTTGCATATCCCTATGGCGAGGCCAGCGATGAGGTCATCTCGGCAGTCAGGGAAGCCGGTTACAAGGTGGGATTCGGTCAGCAAAGCGGTGCGGTCAGCATGGAATCGGATATGATGTATCTGCCGCGCTTTGCCATGAATGAAAATTACGGTGAGATGGACCGTTTTATGCTCGCGGCAAATTCCCTGCCGCTATCGGTCAGCGATGTGACTCCGCCAAATTATACGCTGGAACGCAATCCGCCCGCGTTCGGGTTCACGTTGAAGGAAAAGGCAGGCGATATTGCCTGCTATCCGTCCGAGGGCGACCCGACCATGAACCGCTTGGGAGACGAGCGGGTTGAAATCCGCCTGAGTGCCCCGGTTTCATCTGGACGGTGGCGGATCAACTGTACCTCGATGGGGCCGAACGGACGGTGGCGCTGGTTTGGGATGCTTTATACCGTTCCATGATAAATATCTGAAAATGAACGATGAAATCGCGCCGCAGGTTCTACGATCCTGTGGCGTTTTTTCTGATCACTTTGGACGCTTGCACGGGATCGACGGAGAAGGTAGGTTAACCACACTTCTTCAACGTAAATAGTTGGTAACCACAGTGCTGGCAGGAAAAAATATCCTTCTGATCATCTCGGGCGGCATTGCGGCCTACAAGGTTCTTGAGGTGATCCGACGCTTGCGCGACCGGGAAATCAACATCCGCGCGATTCTGACCAAAGGCGGCGCGGAATTCGTGACGCCGCTGTCGGTGGCCGCCCTTACCGAGAATAAGGTTTATCAGGATCTTTTTTCCCTGACCGACGAAGCTGAAATGGGTCATATCCGCCTGTCGCGCGAAGCCGATCTTGTTCTGGTTGCCCCGGCAAGTGCAGATATTCTTGCCAAAATGGCCACCGGACAGGCAGGCGATCTGGCGACGACGGCCCTGCTTGCGACCAATAAGCCAGTGATGGTTGTGCCTGCGATGAATGTCGAAATGTGGAACCACGCAGCGACACAGGCAAATATCGCAACCCTTGAAGGGCGTGGCGTGATGCGCGTCGGACCGGCAGCGGGTGACCTAGCATGCGGTGAGACGGGTTCGGGCCGTTTGGCCGAGCCAACCGAAATCATCGCAGCAGTTTTTGATTTTCTGGAAGGTCAGCCGGTCGGCAAGCCACTCGCTGGCAAAAAGGCCATTGTAACCAGTGGCCCGACGCACGAGCCGATTGACCCGGTGCGATACATTGCTAACCGGTCATCGGGCAAGCAGGGCCATGCAATTGCTAAGGCTCTTGCTGTTGCAGGGGCTGATGTGACGCTGGTTAGCGGACCGGTCGGCTTGCCTGACCCGGCGGGTGTAAAGGTTGTCCGGATCGAAACCGCGCAGCAGATGCTTGATGCGGTGCAGGCCACCCTGCCTGCCGATATTGCGGTTTGTGCTGCGGCGGTTGCAGACTGGCGCGTGGCCGCAGAAGCTGGTCAGAAACTTAAAAAGGATGGGTCGGGTGCGATCCCGGACCTGAAGCTTTCAGAAAATCCGGATATTTTGGCGACAATCAGCCAGAATTGCCCAAAACGTCCGGAACTGGTTGTTGGTTTCGCTGCCGAAACAGAAAATGTGGTCGAGCATGCCCGCGCCAAACGGGCACGTAAGGGATGCGACTGGATTCTTGCCAATGATGTGGCGCCGGGTACGGGCACCTTTGGTGGTGATGACAACGAAATTTTCCTGATTTCCGGCGCAGATAGCGCAAGTGACGAGGTCTGGCCCCGGCAGGGTAAGGCCGGTGTGGCACGTGCGCTTGTGCAACGAATTTCCCGGCATTTTGCCTGATATGAATAACTTGGTAACCCGGCCGCATGTTCAAGGCGTGCAGCCAGAAATGTGAAGACAAGGAACTTTTATGACGCGTTTGACTGTCGATCTTAAACAGCTGCCCCATGGTGCGGATTTCCCGCTGCCCGATTATGCCACCGCACAGTCGGCAGCCGTCGATCTGCAGGCGGCGATTGACGATACGCTTGTGATTGCGCCGGGCAAACGGGCCATGGTCGAAACCGGTATTGCGATTGCCCTGCCCGCCGGGTTTGAAGCACAGGTTCGCCCGCGTTCGGGGTTGGCTGCGAAAAATGGCGTCACGGTTCTCAATAGCCCAGGAACGATTGATGCCGATTATCGCGGCGAAATCAAAGTAATCCTGATCAATCACGGGAATGAGGCATTCACCATCGAACGTGGTATGCGCATTGCCCAGCTTGTGGTCGCACCGGTGACCCAGGTGGCATGGAATGCAGTTGCCGATCTGGATGAAACAGCGCGCGGTGCGGGCGGATTTGGATCGACCGGTGTTGGCGCACCCGCAGATAAAACGGCCTGATTACCGTTAAATACAGCAGCAATATCACCGGAAGGGTTTGGTCAGCTGGTGATGTTGCTGCTTTGTGAACTCTGAAAATGACTGGTCCCGGTACTTCCGGGGGGATCGACGGGACCGCAAGGGGAGTATGAAAGAGACGATGTTAAAGCTGTCAAAGAAGATGCTGTTTGCTATCGAGGCGGTGGTGGACATTGCCTATAACGCCGCGGGTGAACCGGTACAAAGCCGCGATATCACCGCGCGGCAGGGTATTCCGAAACGTTATCTTGAACAGACCTTGCAGCAGCTGGTGCGTGCCGACATTCTTGTCGGTGTGCGTGGTCCGCGTGGCGGGTATCGTCTGGCACGTGAACGCCGTCGCATCACGCTTGCCGATATTGTATCGGTGATCCGGTCGATGGAAACATCCGATGATCCGATTGAGGATCCGGCAGGATCACCGTTGGGCAAGGAAGTTGTCCGCCCGCTTTGGCGGGAATTGCAGGACGAAATGATGGTGTCGCTGACCCGGATCACGGTCGAGGATTTGTGTAACCGGGCACGCGATGCAGGCCTGCGCAGCGGGATCGAGGAATCGCCGGATTTCATCATTTAGTCTTCGGAACGGGCGGCAGATTGTTGTATCGTGAAACCACAAGAATCCGCTGCGGTTCATATATAATTCACAGGCGTCAGGAACCGGCCGAACCAGGATTTGCGTAAAAACTGTTTAAACCCAATTGACTTGAGTGTTAAACGGGATAAATACAAATCCAGAATGTGGTTGATTTTAAATTACAAGAAATTGCGAGGAAAACATGACTGAGTTTCGCGGCAAGATTTACGACAGCATCATCGACACCATCGGTGCGACGCCGCTGGTTCGTCTTTCACGTCTGGCAGCGGCCGAGGGTGTGAAGGCCGATCTGATTGGCAAGCTTGAATTCTTCAATCCGCTGGCCTCGGTCAAAGACCGTATCGGTCTCGCAATGATCGAGGATGCCGAGAAATCCGGCCGCATCAAACCGGGTGCGACACTGGTCGAGCCGACTTCGGGTAATACCGGTATCGCGCTGGCTTTCGTGGCGGCTGCCAAGGGTTACAAACTGATCTTGACCATGCCGGAAAGCATGTCGCTGGAACGTCGCAAGATGCTGATGCTTCTAGGCGCGCAGATTGACCTGACTCCGGCGGCGAAAGGCATGAAAGGTGCGGTTGCCCGCGCGGAGGAACTAGTTGCCGAGATTGATGGCGCGATCATGCTTCAGCAGTTTGAAAACCCGGCAAACCCGGAAATCCACCGCAATACGACCGCGCAGGAAATCATCAAGGATACCGCTGGCAAGATTGATATCTTTGTTTCCGGTGTCGGTACCGGCGGGACGCTGACCGGTGTTGGCGAGGTTCTGAAAAAGCATAACCCGAATATCCAGATTGTCGCGGTCGAGCCGGAAGACAGTCCGGTTATTTCCGGTGGTGCACCCGGTCCGCATAAAATCCAGGGTATTGGTGCCGGTTTCATTCCGGGAAACCTCCATACCGACGTGATCGACAAGGTCATGACGATTGGCAATGAAACCGCCTTTGCCACCGCCCGCAAACTCGCCAGCATTGAAGGCTTGCCGACCGGCATTTCGTCCGGTGCAGCCGTTGCGGCAGGTATCGAGCTTGGCCAGTTGCCGGAAAACGAAGGCAAACGTATCGTGATCATTATTCCGAGCTTTGCCGAACGTTACCTGTCGACCCCGCTGTTCGAAGGTCTGCAGTAATTCGGTTTTGCTGACCGACGCATTTGAAGAGGGCCCGGATTTTTCCGGGCCTTTCTTGTCTGTGCCATGCGCGCTATATGCAATGGCAGACCGTTCGGACCAAATGAAAGAAACCGCCTGTGAGTGATTTTGATTTCAGCGAAAATGAAGTGCAGCGTTATGCCCGGCATATCGTCCTGAAGGATGTTGGCGGCACAGGGCAAATGAAGCTGAAGCGCGGGCGGGTGCTGATTGTTGGCGCGGGTGGGCTTGGATCGCCATTGGTGATGTATCTGGCTGCGGCCGGGGTTGGCACCATCGGGATCGTCGATGCCGATACGGTCGAACTTTCCAATCTGCAGCGTCAGATCGCGCATGGCATGAAAGACTTGGGTGCGCCCAAGGTCGAAAGTGCCAAATCAACCATGCTTGATATGAACCCGGAAATCACTGTGCGGACATATAATGTTCGCCTTGATGCGTCCAATGTTATGGACCTGATTGCGGATTATGATGTGATTGCCGATGGGTCGGACAATTTCGAAACACGATTCCTTCTAAACGATGCGTGCTATTTTGCGGGCAGAACGCTGGTATCGGGTGCGGCCCTCCGGTTTGATGGCCAGATTGCGACATTCAAGGCGCATCAGGGCGATCCGCATCCCTGTTATCGCTGCATCTATCACAGCCCACCGCCCGAAGACGCCATTCCGTCCTGTGCCCAGGGCGGTGTCCTAGGTTCGGTCGTGGGAATGATTGGCGGGATTCAGGCAACCGAAATCCTCAAGGAATTGATGGGAATTGGCGATGGTCTGTCCGGCAGGCTTGTGATTGTCGATGCACTTGGTGCATCCTTCCGAAAGATCAAAGTCCCGCGTGATCCGGGCTGCCCGCTTTGTTCTGAAAACGCCAGTATCAAGGACCTGTCCATTCATGAGCATTGAAACCGCCAACCAGTCCGAAAGTCCGAAGAAACTATCGCTGGTGGTATTTTCCGGTAACTTCGAAAAAGTTCATTACGCACTCGTAATGGCATCAGCCGCACTTGCATCCGGGCGCGAGGCAACCCTATTTTTTACGATGGAAGCCAGTCGCGCCGTGTTGGCCCCTTCGGGCTGGCGTCACTTGCGGACCGAGGCCGAAGGGGCAACGGCTACCTCGATTGATCTCAGCTATTCCACACGTGGCATCGGCACGTTCGAGGAACTGCTGTCGGCCTGTGTGGCGTTGGATGGCAAGTTTATGGTTTGCGAAATGGGCCTTCGGGCGCTTGGTCTTGAGAACGAAGCAAAGCGCGATGAGCTAAAGATTGAGACAGGTGGGGTTGTGACATTCCTGAATGACGCCCGCCAGCAGGGTGAAATGCTATTTATATGAGGAGTCTGACGTTTCCGTAACGGAACAATGCACGAACAGAGGGCGTTTCGGTCTGTATATCAAACAGATTGAAACACGAACTGGATACGGGCATGACCGATCTTCCCTATTTTGCAACGGCTGAACGATATTTCGATATCGGCGTGATCGATATGGTTTTGCGGCTTTGTGCAGCAACCGTGATCGGAATGGTGATCGGGTTGAACCGTGATGTGAATGGCAAGCCGACGGGCATGCGCACATTGGCGTTGGTTGCGCTTGGCGCGGCGGTGGTGTCGGTTGTTGCAGTCCATTTTCAGGATCTGATTGATCATCCCGATGCATTGTCGCGCGTCGTGCAGGGGATTTTGCAAGGCGTTCTGACCGGGATCGGCTTTATCGGGGCGGGTGTGATCCTGCGCCAGCCAAAAGACATGTCGGTTAGCGGCCTGACAACTGCGGCCACCGTCTGGATCACGGCTGCCCTTGGTATCGCATGTGCTCTGGCGGCTTGGCATGTGGTGGTGATTGCGACGGTCTTGACGCTGATTGTCCTGATCGCCTTGAAACCGTTCGAACTTATGCTGGTTCGCCTTCTGGGCAACGAGCAAACCGTCGAGGATATCAAGGAAGACAAACAGGGATAGTCGGGTTTGATCAGAAATCCTCTCCCTCGCGGAAGGCGGCAAGATCGTCGATCCGTCGATAGGGCAAAAGCGTTTGCAGTTCTTCGGCCGGGGTGCCAGTCATTAGGCCATGCAAATGTTCCGACAGCACTTTGCCGACCTTGCGTTGTGGCTGGTAGTAATAGGCGAGCTTCTGTTTGGACAGCATGCGAAACGGCATGCCGCCAAAACCGACAATACCGATCCCGTCCCGTATTGTGTCCATGCCCAGTTCCAGCAATGCCTCCAGCGCACCAATCATGGTCATCTGGCTGGCGCACACCACGGCGGTGGCATCGCGCTGATTGCCAAACAGGCGGATAGTGGCTTCGCGCGCCGCCCGGACGGACACGTCCGATGTCATCCAGATCAGGCTTTCGGGATCAAGCCCCGCCTCGATCATTGCGCGTCGCGCACCGCGTTTGCGATAGCCAAAAAAGGTCAGGGCTTCGGGCGGATCGATCATGCCGATTTTGCGATGGCCATCATCAATCAGGCGTTTGACCGCATCAAAAGCCGCCTGTTCATCATCGTGATCGACAAAGGCATGCGGGGTTAAAAGTTCCGTCCGGCCAAAACTGACAAAGGGAAAGTCATGTTGCAGGCAGTATTTGGCACGACTGTCCTGCAAGGTCGTGCGCGAAAATACCACCGTGTCTGCCATATGCTGCGTATGAACGCGGCGCACGGGTTCAAGCGGGTCTTCGCTGCTGGTCTGGGCCAGAACGACCAGTGAATAGTGATCGGCCTCCAGCCCCTTGGCGAGACTTTCAACCTGTGCCAGAAACCCCGGATCACCGTAATCGCCGACTTCCGGGGAATATAGGATCGAGCAGACCTGCATGGTCTTGCCGGTGCGCAGCATCACGCCACGGGCATCGGGATGGTAACCGATTTCGGCCGCCTCGGCCTTGACGCGGGCGACCGTATCGGGTTTGACCTCCGGCCCGTCTTTTAACGCACGGGATACCGTTGTGACCGACAGGCCAAGACGGTCGGCGATGGTGCGAAGGTTCGGGCGGGTGGCTGACATATGCGGGTCCGTTCATTTTATTCTTTGGCGGACAATCTAATCGCCCGTTTGCGGTTAAGGCAATGCGTTGCTTTCAATCACACGCCGCATGAAGTCATAGGATGCCTTTGGCGTGCGTTTGAGCGTGTCGTAATCGACATGCACCAACCCGAACCGTTTTTCATAGCCATAGGCCCATTCGAAATTATCCAGCAACGACCAGGGCATGTATCCTTGCACATTTGCGCCTTCGTTCACCGCGCGCAAAAGGGCCGAGAGATATTCGTGGTAATAGGCGATGCGATCCTGATCGTCGATATAGCCGTTATGGCCGGGAACGTCCGTGAAGGCACCACCATTTTCGGTAACGAAGACTGGCGGGTTGCCATAGTTTTCCTGCAGGATTTTCATGGTGCGATAGAAACAATCACCATCAATCGCCCACCCCATTTCCGTGCGACGGAAATATTTTGGCGGTTCGGCATGTTTGAATGGCCAAGCACGCCCCTCGGCGGCTTCGATATAGCTTGGGAAATATTGGTTCAGTCCCTGAAAATCGACTTTGGTTTTGATCGCTTCAAGGTCGCCATCCTGAATGTGCGGTTCCATGCGGTCGATAATCAGATCGGGATATCGGCCGTAATAAACCGGATCAAGGAAGATGCCATTCCATTTGGCTTCGAACAGTTCGACCAGATAGGCATCCTGTTCGCGCCGATGCGGCAGTGTATAGGCTTTGTGCATCGGTAAAACGAATCCGACCGGTGCATCCGGATAATGATGCTTGATCACGCGGGTCGCACGCGCATGGCACATATTCAGATTATGGGCGACGCGCATCGCTGCGCGTGGGTCGCTAATTCCCGGTGCGTGGCGGCCTTCTTCGTGGCCAACCCACGCCACCACGTTGGGTTCGTTAAACGTAACCCACGATTTGACCCGGTCGCCAAATCGCGTCACCAGCAGCTCGGTATAGTCGCCAAACCAATCGACGATGTCGCGATTGGTCCAACCGCCGCGATCCTGCAATGCTTGCGGCAAATCCCAGTGGTACAGGCAAAGCCAGGGATCAAGGCCGCGTTCACACATCCCGTCAATCAGGCGGTCGTAAAACGCCATGCCGGTTTCATTGACTTTGCCCGTACCGTTCGGAATGACACGCGGCCACATGACAGAAAACCGGTAATGTCGGGCGCCAAGCCCGCTGATCAGGTCCAGATCCTCGGCCCAGCGATGATAATGGTCGCAGGCGACACTGCCATTATCGCCATTGGAAACCCGACCGGGTGTCGCACAATAGGTG
>CAMPHD010000063.1 GCA_946885765.1 uncultured Thalassospira sp. | reverse complement strand
AATCCATGCTACGCGACGGTGCCACACCTCTTGCCGGCGTGGCCGCACATGTCGGCTTCGCCGATCAGGCACATCTGACCCGGGTGTTCCGCCGCATCACAGGCACCACACCGGGCGTATGGCGACGCGAACAATCCGCCTGAAAATTAAACCAAAATCCGTTCAATACGAACAAATAGGGTTCAATATTTGGCTTTCCCAACCGTGCTATCGGACTGTCACACATGACAATTGATGCAGGGAATTGCCCGAATGACGCCCATCACGCACTTACGGTTTAGAAATACCCTTCTTGGCAGCGTCGCCATTCTTTGCGCAGGCTTGCCAGCACAGGCTGGCGCACAGGAAGCAACAAGCGAAGCAAACGAGGAAATCGTTGTTGATCCTCTCCTCATTGAGGCTGAGCGCCAGGAAACAGCCACCTCCCCGGTCAAGGGATATGTTGCCGGACAAAGTGCTACAGCAACAAAAACCGACAATCCAATTGCAGAAACCCCGCAGTCCATTTCAGTGGTCGTCACCAAAGAAATTGAGGCCCGTCAGGCACAATCCATAGCAGAAACCCTTAATTATTCAGCAGGTATTCAACCTGACAATTTTGGTTATGACAAACGCTTGGACTGGTACAATATTCGTGGCTTCGACCAGACCCAGTCCGGTCTTTACCGTGATGGGCTCCAGCAGCGGTCCTACAGCTTTGCATCATGGCAGCAAGAAACCTATGGTGTGGAACGCGTTGAACTAACGCGTGGACCGACCTCTGTGCTTTACGGTCAAAATGCACCGGGTGGTCTGATCAACACCATATCCAAGCGTCCACGTGCAGATATGCAAAATGAAGTCGAAATTCAGACCGGCAGCCACAATCGCAAACAAGGAGCATTCGACATTGGCGGCAGCCTTGTTGAAGATGACTCTGTTCTTTTCCGCCTGACAGGACTGGCGCGTGACGCCGATACACAGGTCAATTATGTAGAAGATGAACGCGTGTATTTAGCGCCATCCCTAACATGGGAAGGTGAAGATAGCTCACTCACTCTACTGTCCTACTACCAGAAAGACAACACCGGTAGTGCAAATAGCTGGCTTCCAGCCATCGGCACTTTCCGCGACGCCATCAATGGTACAATTCCAACTGACTTTTTCACTGGCGAACCAGATTACGATCATTATGACCGGACCCAATACGCTTTCGGTTATGAGTTCAGCCATGATTTCAACGACACGCTGACTTTCCGACAAAATGCTCGATACGGGCGTGTCGAGGTCGATTACAACGCTCTTACCGGGAATGGTTGGGATGACGAAGCAGCAGGCACGCTAAACAGGAGCGCCACGGAAACCGATCAGCAGGGTGATTCGTTTACCATCGACAACCAGCTTCAAACCAAATTCGAAACAGGCGGTATTCGCCATACCATGCTGGGCGGAATTGATTATCAGTACTATGTTTTTGATCGCTATCAGCGTTTTGGCACCGCCAATGCGATCAATGCGTACAACCCATCCTATGGCAATCTGTCAATCACCTATTTTGACCCGACCGACGATGAACTTACTGCACAACAAACAGGAATTTATCTGCAAGACCAGATTGAGTTTGATGAACACTGGGTTCTTACCCTTGGAGGAAGGCATGACTGGTCAGATGAATCGACGGAAAACCAGCTTGACGGTACAGAAAAGAGTAAAAACGACAGTGCCTTTACCAGCCGGGCGGGACTTGCCTACAAGACGGGATTCGGTTTAACGCCCTATATCAGCTATTCGGAATCTTTCAATCCGGTTTCCGGTACGGATCGTCTCGGCAATTATTTTGAGGCCGAAGAAGGCATGCAGTATGAAGTGGGTGCGAAGTACGAACCGCAGAACTTTAATGGCTTATTCACGGTTGCACTGTTTGACCTGACCCGCGAAAACGTGCTGACCAGAGATCCCAGTGGCACACAATGGGATCAAATCCAGCAAGGCGAACAACAGTCCCGCGGTGTTGAAGTTGAAGGGCTATTCGAACCACTTGAAGGCTTGACGACCAAATTCGCCTATACCTATCAGGATGTCGAAATTACGAAAACCAACACTTCAACTGAGCAAGGGGACACACCATCAGGCGTACCGGAACACATTGCGTCAGCATGGGCCGACTATACCTTTAATTCAGGACCACTTTCGGGATTTGGCGTCAATGGCGGGGTTCGTTATCTGGGCTCATCATTTGCCACCGATAGTAACGACATAAAAGTACCTGCGACCACACTGTTTGATGCCGGCATTCATTATGATCTTGAAGCATATCGGTTTGCCCTAAACGCAACCAATCTCACTGATGAACGTTATGTCAGCTCCTGTGACAATAGCACGAATCTGTGTTTTTACGGTCAGGGGCGCACGGTTCTCGCATCGGTCAAGTATCGCTGGTAATTTTACCGACATTTCAACCGAAACATCAAAGCACTGCCCTTATCCGGCGGTGCTTTTTAGTGTGCTGTCCTGAAAGCCGTAATCTATTTCGGGACGGCACAATTACCAGAAACAACAAATCAGAAGTCGTATTCCAGTTCGGTATCCCAGTACAAAAAATCCCGCCAACTTTCGTGAAGATAGTTTGGCGGGAAGCGGCGTCCGATGGCCTGGAGTTCGTGCATGCTCGGCTGTTCGGGGGTCCTGCGCAGCCGGAGTCCAGCTTCCCGGATTGATCGGCTACCTTTAAAAAGGTTGCAGTCCGAACAGGCCGCCACAATGTTGGACCAGTTCGTGCGACCGCCCCGCGACCTTGGAATGACGTGATCGAATGTCAGATCACTGGTCGGCAGGCGATCCCCGCAATACTGGCAGGAAAACTGGTCACGCAGGAACACGTTGAACCGGGTAAAGGCCGGGCTGCTTTTGAGCGAAACATATTCCTTGAGCGATATGACGCTGGGTAATTTCATTTTGAAAGACGGGGAGTGTACTTCGCGGTCATATTCGGAAAGAACATCAACGCGTTCCAGAAACACTGCCTTAAGCGTGTCCTGCCATGACCATAAGGACAGCGGAAAATAGCTTAACGGCCGGAAATCGGCGTTAAGAACAAGTGCCGGACACGCATTGGGCGATAAATGCATACCATCCGCTCCACCGTGTTTACCGAGTCGCACCCACTATGTAGCAGGTCCACGAATCGCGAGTGATGAACATATCATGACGTTTCATCAAGCCATGCGACGCGGTCGCGTAAATCACTGATAGAGCAAAGTATAGACCAAATTTCGCAAAGCGCAAATCCCGCTTGCAGCCGAGTCGCAAACATTCGCACAAAACCGTTATCCGCAAATGCGACTCGCAATCCGTTGCCTGCATGCAAAACAAACAAAAAGGCCGCGCATCGGTGATGCACGACCCTTTTATGGCCCCGGAACAGGGCGATCTGAATTCTTTGAAAAACGAAAGGCCCGCAATCGCGAGCCTTCGTAATTCTTAAAGCAGAAAGCGTGCCTTAAGCAGCTTTTGCTTCAACAGCCTTGGCGATCTGGCGTTTGACTTTCACCAGCTCTGCCGACAGCTTGGAAGCTGCAGTGCCGAGCACATATGCATCCAGACCACCACGTTTTTCAATGGTGCGGATCGCATTGGTGGTCAGACGCAGACGCACCGAACGACCCAGCGCTTCACTCAGCAGCGAAGCCGGCTGAAGGTTCGGAAGGAAACGACGTTTGGTGCGGTTGTGGGCGTGGCTCACATTCATGCCGACCAAAACGCCTTTGCCGGATACCGGGCAGCGACGTGCCATGACCTGATCTCCTGGTCTATAATTCGCAAAAGGACGCTTGGCCTGACATGCAGGCCCGCGCTTGGAGCCGGGTTATTACCGCCTCTGGCAGATGCCGTCAAGCCTTCATCCACGCTTTTACGCGACAAAAACGCCTGTTTTGCGCATTCCGTTCATATTGCGTCGCGCAAGAACGGCTTTTCCCATCTCAGCCACACGGAATCAAGCGATTTTCTCCGACACGCCGCCATACCTCCGGTTCGGTTTGGCACCCCGTATACCTACGGGTTACCCGATTCTGACAGGTCGCGACCAAACATACACAATATAAGGTGAAGGCTTCCCTCTATCGCCCCCCGGATACTTCATCAACAGGCCTGTCGATTTTCTTCACAAAAAATGCCGGGCCATGTCACTTCTGCAAAATCCGTCTCGTCTTGTTTATGAGCGTCGACGGAATGTCATTCCGATGTCCGAGCGCTCAAGACCAGCTTGAAGGGTTCAGACATGAAAATCGTCATTATCGGTGGCACGGGCCTTATCGGCACCAAAACCGTTGCACTTCTTGCCGCGCGGGGCCATGACGTGATCGCGGCCTCCCCCAATACAGGTATCAATACAATCACCGGCGACGGGCTTGCGAAGGCGCTTGAGGGGGCTGAGGTCGTTATTGATCTTGCCAACTCTCCCTCGTTTGAAGACGCGGCAGTCATGGAATTTTTCCAGACATCAGGGCGGAACCTTTTGTCCGCCGCAAAAGCTGCCAGTGTCCGCCATCACATCGCCCTTTCGGTTGTCGGTACAGATCAGTTGCAGGGCAGCGGATATTTCCGCGCCAAGAAGGCTCAGGAAGACCTAATCAAGGCATCGGGCATTCCCTTTACCATCGTCCATTCAACACAGTTCTTTGAATTTGTCAGTGGCATTGCCAATGCCGGCACCGTCGGGAACGATGTGCGCCTTTCAACAGCCTTCATCCAGCCAATTTCATCGGACGATGTTGCCGATGCAATGGTGGCCTTTGCCCTTAGTAAACCGATGAACGGCATTGCCGAAATCGCCGGGCCAGATCGTTTCCGCATGCACGAACTGGTCGCGAAATATCTGCGTGTCATGCAGGACCCTCGCACCGTCATTGCCGATCCCAAAGCTCTCTATTTCGGTGTTGAACTTTCCGAAAAGGCACTTGTCCCGGATATCGATCCACGGATTGGCACGAACCGGTTTGAAGACTGGGTCGGGCATTCAATTGCAGCCCAGTGAATGCTCCATACATCCACGATCTACGACCACCTTTGCTTATTTACTCATCCCCGACAGGAGGCAAAAATGATCAGGAAATTTCTCTTCGCATCCGCCCTGCTTGCGACCATCACTTTGGCACAAGCAGCCGCAGCCCATTCGGACGACAAAGACGCCGAAGTCACCGTTGTCTATGAGCACGAACTCCCCAATGTGCCCGGCAAAAGCATGAAGGCTGTATTGGTCGAATATGGCCCTGGCGGCTTTTCCTCGGCACATACCCATCCGGAATCGGCATTCATTTATGCAACTATCCTTGAAGGTGCGATCAACATTCAGGTGAATGATGGCCCGGTCATTACCTATCGCGCCGGTGAGAGCTTTTCCGAATATCCCGGCGACCGCCACGGAGTCAGCGCAAATGCCAGTGACACCGAACCGGCAAAACTGCTTGCCGTGTTTGTTGTCGATACCAACGAAACCGTCCTGACCACTCCGATTGAAAATTAACCCGTCGGCGGGACATCCCCGCGGACATGGATCGCCGTACCAGTTTCCCCCGGCCCGGGTGCGGCGATCCTTATCCGACATGTTGGCTGCACCGAAAACCTGCCAACCGGTCCCCTAGCAAAACAAGGAAACCAAACCATGACACTGCGTGTTGAGAACCATTTCAAACTTGCATCAAAATGCATAAAGCCGATGATGGCATTGGAAGGTGCCGTTCAGGAAAGCAGCCTTGAGCATCGCCTGCTTGAACTCGTTAAAATCCGTGCATCGCAGATCAATGGCTGTGCTTTTTGCATTCACATGCACACCACGGATGCCCGCGCCGCCGGAGAAACCGAAATGCGTATTTATATGCTTGACGGCTGGCGGGAATCATCGCTTTACAACAAGCGGGAACGTGCCGCCCTCGCATGGACCGAAACCCTGACCCTGATCGCAGACAAAGGCGCCTCCAACGAAGAATATGCCATCCTTGCCAGCGTGTTCACCCCTGAAGAACAGGTTTATCTGACCATGGCTATCGGTGCGATCAATACCTGGAACCGGTTCCAGATCGGCTTTGCCGCATCTCATCCGGTCAATGCGTCCGATGTACCCGCCTGACGAAGCAACTGCGGTGTTCGAAGAACACCGCATTCAACTCAAACGGCTGGCGTATCGAATGCTCGGCTCTCTGGCCGAGGCCGATGACGTCGTGCAGGACGCCTGGATTCGCTGGCAACGCACCGATCAAAGCGTTGTCCGCAATCCCGGTGTTTTTCTGAAGCGCATCGTTACCCATCTATGCCTTGATGTCATGAAATCTGCCCGCGCCCAACGTGAAATTTATGTCGGAAGTTGGCTTCCCGAACCTTTGGTCGAAGTCGAGGAAGAACCGAAAACCGATGAACTGACCCTTGGGTTAATGCTGGTACTTGAACGGCTGTCACCGCTAGAGCGAGCGACATTTCTGCTGCATGACGTTTTTGCCGTATCCCTTAATGATGTTGCCGAAACGCTAGATCGTGATCCCGCGGCCATCCGGCAGCTTGCGGTGCGTGCACGCAAACATGTCCAAGCGGCCAAACCGCGATACAGTGTTGAGCGCGACGAGGGCGAAAAGATCACACTGGCCTTTTTCAAAGCCGCCACGCATGGCGATATCAGCACTTTAAGCACCATGCTGGCGGATAATGTTGTGATGCGTTCTGACGGGGGCGGCAAAATCCATGCGTGGCTTAACCCCATCCGTGGTGCCGACCGGATCATGCGGCTGTTTGCCGGACTGTTCCGCAAACGCCATGGCGAGACTGAAAAGCTGCTGTCTTTTCTTTGGATCGACGGATTTCCCGGCTTTGCCAGTCTGGAACGCGGCAATGTCTTGCAAACCACCGCCCTTGAAATCCGGAACGGCAAAATCACCCGCATCTTTATCACCCGCAATCCGGACAAGCTTCGCCACGTTGCCAGATTAGTGGATATGCCCGATCCGCAGGCTTCCTGATTTTCACGTAGTGATCACTACATAAATAACGGCATGACACGGCCGAAGCACAGATTGATCCTTGTCAAAACATCCCCGCGCATTCCGTGTTATCGTGTTGTCATAATTATTCCGCACACGCTTGGGGAGCATTGCGCAAGATGAAAACCGATTCCAAGGTATCCCTGCCCCTTTTGGGCATTTTGCTGGTCGCTGTAATTGGTCTGGTTCTGTATCTGGCCGGGTATGTGCTTGCGCATTTCGGCATTCCTGTCGCATCGATCTGGATTTATGTCGCCTTGGCGCTGGTTCCGGTCTGCTTCCTTGTGCTTCTCGATTTCAGCCGTTAGTTCCCGTCACAGCAGGAGAATTACCTGCATATACGAAATCATTTATATAACTGCATTGAAATTTAAACGCGTATAACAATATCCACCTCATTACCTGACGGGGAATATTGTGCGATGCAGTGCTGTTTAAAAGTGCACCTGACAAAGTATGCACTGGCTTTCACACTAATTATGCTTGTCTCCGGGCATGTTTCGGCACAATCAATCACGTTCCTGACGGAACATGTGCCTTCTCGTAGCTATATCGAAGAAAAAGACCACACCGTTACCGGCTGGGCCAGCGAGGCCGTCCGGGAAATTTCAAAACTTTCGGATATCTCTTCATCAACAATTCTTGCTCCTTGGGCGCGATCTTATCGACTTGTCCTTGATAATCCCGATGCCTGCATTTTTCTGATTACCCGTACCCCGGATCGCGAAAACCTGTTTCAGTGGGTCGGGCCAATGATGATGACAGACTGGACCTTTTTTGCCGTGGCCTCATCAGGCATTACGGCCCACAGTCTGGCCGATATTCGCCACCTGACCATCGGGGTTTACCGCAATGACGTCCGCCATGAATATCTTCAGTCACTCGGCGGATACAATCTTGTCGTCATGCCCGAAAGGGATCTTGGGCCCGATCTTTTGCGGGCAGGGCGGATCGATTTATGGTTCGACAGCTATGACGGTGTCGACCATTTCAATCCACCAGACCGCCGCCATCAGATCACACCGGTTCTGACTCTTGATCGCCCGTCACTCTGGGTTGGCTGCAATCGCCGGATGGACAAAACACTGGTCCTTCGCATGAACAAAGCCGTCGAAAAAATACGCAACAACGGCTATCTCGCACAACTCCGCGAAGAGTTCGAAGGACGCAGTGCGGCGACGCAATAACACCCGGCGATACATATCCGATAATGATAACCGGCTGCCACCCGAAAGCCGCAGCCAGTTTAATTTATGGGAAATCAGAAAATCTCAAAAACCTGACCGGTCTGAAGACCTTCAACCGATTTGGCATAACCAAGGGCTGCACGTGACGCTGGAACGGGATCATGCCCGCGGAAATACGGTGCATATCCCTCCATTGCCTCAAGGATGACACCGGGGCTGACTGCATTGATTCGCAGGTCCGGCTTCATTTCAATCGCTGCGGCACGCACGAATGACTCAATTGCACCATTCACCATCGAGGCCGAGCTACCATAACGGATCGGGTCTTTGGACAGGATACCGGTAGTCAGCGTGAATGATGCGTTATCTGCCACATGGTCACGCCCGACCAGCACCAGATTGACCTGCCCCATCAGCTTGTCATTGATACCGATGCGGTATTTGTCATCGTCCATTTCGGAAAAGTCACCGAAATGAACCTTACCCGTCGCTGAAACAACCGCGCCGACCTTGCCAACCTTGGTAAACATTGCCTTGATTGATGCGATATCAGTCAGGTCAACATTGATATCCCCGCTTGAGCGGGACGCACGAATGATTTCATGACGTTGGGATAATTCGGCATCAATCCCACGTCCGATGATTCCTGATGCGCCGACCAACAGAACTTTCATTTAATCCTCCATCTTCGGAATATGTCGCAATGGAGAGATCATCTTATAGGACAATTCTGATGTTAATCTGGTGATTTTCAAACATTTTGTTTAGTATTTTAAACAATGAAAGATTATCTGAGTGAAATGCGCAGCTTTGCGGCCGTGATAGAAAATGGTGGCTTTACGCAGGCCGCCAAGGTGCTTGGCGTGTCCAAGGGTTTGATCAGCCAGCATGTCAAACGACTGGAGGCCGAATTGGGCGCGCAATTGCTGTTCCGGTCCACCCGCAAGGTCGAACCGACCGAGATCGGCACCACCTTTTTGGGTTATTGCCAGAACATCACCCAAAGTGCCACCGCCGCATTCGAGGCAGTCGAGGCCCTGCGCGGCGAGCCGGTCGGCACCGTGCGCATTACGGTTCCCGTTTCCTTTGGGGAAATGTTTCTTGATGACATCATCGTCGCGTTTCAAGAAACCCATCCACGTATCCAGATCGAGATGGAGTTGGAAAACACATTCCGCGATCTGCAATCCGCCCATATCGATATTGCGATCCGTGCGGGACTGACGGACGATCCGGAACAGGTTGCCATTCCGCTGGGTCAACTTTCCGAACTGGTATGCGCAAGCCCGGTCTACTGGGCAAAGCACCGAAAACCTGAAACGCCCGCTGATCTGGCAAACCACAATTGCCTGCTGAACTTTCAGTATTACAAGGATGGCAACTGGGTTTTCTTTTCCGATGACGGCGCACAATCCGTTCCGGCAATCGGCAATTTGCGTCTGAACCATTATCCGCTGCTGCGCAATGCTGCAATCCGCGGACTGGGTGTTGCCCGACTGCCGCGTTATGTCGCCCTTCCGGCGATCTTCGAAGGATTGCTTGAAACGGCACTTGATGGCTATTCATCACCGTTACGACCGATCTATCTGGTCTATCCCTATCAGGATAATCTGCCCGTCAAAAATCGGCTGATGATCGATTTTATTCGCAGTTGGTTCGTCGAACGCCCGGACCTTCTGGAAACCAGAACAGCATCGCTCAGGCAAATCCGGTCAGCGCGATGACTTCATCCGCGGTCATGCCTTCGTCGCGCATGGATCGTAGTGTTTTTGATTTGTCACGCTTGGCAAACCGTTTGCCATCCGGCCCGGTCAGCAGGCCGTGATGATGATATTCCGGCACATCATAACCCAGCAATTCCTGCAACAGACGATGCATGTGACTTGCGAAAAACAGGTCTTCGCCACGGGTGACAAGGTTGACGCCCTGCAAATGATCGTCGTGCGTGACCGACAGATGGTAGCTGGTCGGAGTGTCCTTGCGCGCAAGCACAACATCGCCAAATATTTCCGGCGTTGCATCCTGTTTGCCTGCCTTGCGGTCGTACCATGATAACGGGCTGCCAGCCTGTTTGGTCGCCCGCCCCATATCCAGACGCAGGGCATAACTTTCGCCTGCGGCAATACGATCTGCCCGCTCGGATGCACCGCATAGACGACAGGTCCCCGGATAATGCGCACCGTCCGGGCCATGCGGGGCATTTCCGATCCGCTCGATTTCTTCCTGAATGTCTTTTCGCGTGCAAAAACAGGGATACAGGAGACCGGCATCGATCAAACGATCCAGTACCTTCTGATAGTCACTGAAATGCTGCGACTGTATACGAACAGGTTCTTCCCACCGTAGCCCCAGCCAGCCGAGGTCTTCGTAGATCGCATCAACATATCCCGGGCGACAGCGGGTTTGATCAATATCTTCGATCCGCAAAAGGAAACGCCCATCTGGCCCAGCCTGTTTTGCAGAAAACAGGGCCGAGGCCGCATGGCCGAGATGCAGAAACCCGGTCGGACTGGGGGCAAAGCGGGTAATGGCTATCATTACGGCCCTATCCTCATGACCTACCAGCGGTCGCGATCACCGGTCGCCTTGTCCTTGGCGGTATCCGCAAGCACATGGCGCATTGGGCGTTTGGGCTGACGGGCACCCTGTTCATCGAACAGATCGGACAATTCACGTAACATCGTCCCGCCAAGCTCTTCGGGGTCGTTGATCGTTACCGCGCGCTGGTAATAGCGCGTGACGTCATGCCCGATCCCGATCGCAAGCAGTTCAACCGGCGAACGGGTCTGAATCCAGTCGATGACTTCGCGCAGGTGGCGTTCCAGATAATTTCCGGAATTTACCGAAAGGGTAGAATCATCGACCGGTGCCCCGTCGGAAATCACCATCAAAATCCGGCGCTGTTCCGAACGGCCCAGAAGACGTTCATGCGCCCAAAGCAGCGCTTCGCCGTCGATATTTTCTTTAAGCAATCCTTCGCGCAGCATCAGGCCAAGGTTCTTGCGCGCGCGCCGCCACGGCGTATCCGCCGCCTTGTAGATAATGTGACGCAGATCGTTCAGACGACCGGGTTTTGGCGGCTTGCCACTTTCCACCCATCTTTCACGCGACTGACCACCTTTCCACTGCCGGGTGGTAAAGCCAAGGATTTCGACCTTCACCCCGCAACGTTCAAGGGTGCGCGCCAGAATATCGGCCGAAAGGGCGGCAATCGTGATCGGACGCCCGCGCATGGAACCGGAATTATCGATCAAAAGGGTCACAACCGTATCGCGGAAATCCGTATCCTGTTCCTGTTTGAAGGACAGCGAGGTCGAGGGTGTCGCGACAATACGCGCAAGCTTCGCCGCATCAAGAATGCCTTCTTCAAGGTCGAAATCCCAGCCACGGTTCTGCTGCGCCATCAGGCGTCGTTGCAAGCGGTTGGCGAGGCGCGAAACAACGTTCTGCAAATTCGCCAGCTGTTTGTCGAGCATGGCACGCAGACGCGACAGTTCAAGACCTTCGCAAAGCTCGTCTGCCGTAACGATTTCATCGAATTCACGGGTAAATGGCTCATACCCGCGTTCAATCGGTTCGTTCCGGCCATCAAATTCTGGCTGTTCGCCCGGTCCGGCAGGCTGTTCTTCCTGCGACATGGCTTCAAGCTGCTGATCGTCGATATCGCCTTCGCCTGCTTCGGCTTCTTCCGTACCGGCATCCTGTTGCTGGTCGTCACCATCCGGTTCGGACTCGTCAGCCTGCCCCTGCAGAC
>CAMPHD010000062.1 GCA_946885765.1 uncultured Thalassospira sp. | reverse complement strand
GCTTTAACTGGTAGAGCAGCGGATTTGTAATTCGAAGGTTGGGAGTTCGAGTCTCTCTGCCGGCACCATTAAAAGAAAACCCCGCACGCCTTTTGGCTGCGGGGTTTTCTTTTAATCAGGTTGGCTTCTCAATTGGCAATCATCCGTCCACCCAGCAAAACAAACGCCGTCCCCATCACGCCCTGAATGGCGCGGTAAGCCCGGCGATAAACGCGCATGACGGCCTCGGTTGAAAAGAACCACGCCAGCGCCAGATGCCAGCCAAACGAGAAGGTCGTCGTGCCCAGCACAATCGCCAGCCCGACCCAGCCCGGCGCATCGGGCCGAAGCACAATCGACATGATCGAAAACCAGAAAAGGGCAGCCTTGGGATTGCTCATCTGCACCAGAAGCCCGCGCCGGACATAACGCCACAACGGGCGATCCGCCTTCGCATCCGACACCGGAACCTCAAGCCCCTGCCCCCGGCTTTTATAGGCACTGCGAAGCGCCATGAACCCCATATAGATCAGATAACCACCGCCAATCCAGCGAAGGGCAATCGCCACTTCCTCGGACGCGGCAAGGATCGCGGTCAGGCCCAGAACCGTCATCGTTGACCAGCAGATCGTACCCGTCCCGATGCCAAGCGCAATCCCCAGTCCCGCCCGGCGCGACACCGTCATGGAGGCACTGGTCACCGCCAGAAAATTCGGACCGGGCGACATCACCGCCATGGCAAAAATCGCATAGGCGGTCAGAAGATAGGGGACATATTCCATCGCGTCCTCGGATTTTATGGTGACTGGCGGCTTCGCCGTCATGCGGGATTTGCGCGATAGTGCCAGTTTTTCGGTAACACGGGAACGGGAATTCCCTGCAATCTCTCCCTGCCCCGGCACCGAAACTGCGGCACCATAGCTTCCCGCTTCCGCGGGAGTGACGGGCAGATTTGTAAAGGCCCCCAAACGTCATGCCCGCGAAGGCGGGCATCCAGTCAGCGGTACGACAAACTCAATACGATGGCATTGTCGTCTTACCGCTAGGGGATACTATCGTTTCTCGACCAGAAACCCCTCCGCCATGAGGCTGAAGGCGTCAACCGCCTTGGGCAAGGCTGATTTCGGATCATCGCTGTCTGCAACCCACAAGGCCGCATTCAGCGCGGCACCACAAAGAAGACGCGCAGCCGCATCAATATCGACAGGCTTCATAACGCCGTCCGCGATCAATTTCCCGACCACCTGTTTCGTTGCTTCCAGACACGCATTCTGGCTTGGCCAGTGCGACGGATCACCCAGAAAGGCCGGACCATCCAGCAGCACGATTCTGCGCACCTCGGGATCAAGCGCCATCGCGATATAGGCAGCCCCTTCTGCCAGAAGCTGTTGCCATTCGTCCCCGGCATCAGCACTGGCGGTCTGGGCGCGCGCGACCATCTCGCCATCGACCCGCGCCACCACGGCGGCAAGCAGCCCCTTCTTGTCGCCGAAATTGTGATAAAGCGCGCCCCGCGTCAGGCCAACCGATGCCGTCAATTCATCCATCGAAGACGCGGCAAATCCCTGCGATCCGAATGCCTTGCGCCCCGCCGAAATCAGCTTTTCGCGGTTTTCTTCCATCGTTTCCTGGCGACGCCGTGCGGCCATTGCAAACCTCCTTGGTCAATTACCCGACACATATCACCCCACATACGTCGCGTATATAAAACTTGACATACGCAATGTATCTGAGATTTATATACGCATCGTATGTGAAATTGCACACCCAGATAAAAGGATAAATCCACATGGCACAGCGTAACGCCGTTTTCCCCGCCAACCGACATGCCCTTTATGAGGAACATGGCTATTCCGCCGCGATCAAATCGGGCGATCTTCTGTTCGTTTCCGGTCAGGTCGGCAGCCGCACGGATGGTTCGCCCGAACCGGATTTCGAGGCACAGGTGCGCCTGGCATTCGCCAATCTTGAAGCAACGCTTAAGGCTGGTGGTGCCACGCTTGACGACATCGTCGATGTCACGACCTTCCACACCGATCCCGAAAACCAGTTTGAAACGATCATGAAGGTAAAGGGCGATGTTTTCCCCGAAGCCCCCTATCCGAACTGGACCGCAATCGGGGTGAACTGGCTGGCCGGGTTTGATTTTGAAATCAAGGTCATCGCCCGCATTCCGGGCTAAATACGATCGGACTGAAAACGTAAACGGCACGGACTATGTTTCGCGCCGCCCAAGCCGACATAACTTTAACTGTTCGAGCCTCTCTTTCGGCACCATTAAAAAGAAAACCTCGTACGCCTTTTGGCTGCGGGGTTTTCATTTAACATTTTGAAAAGTTACCTTAGGCTCAACGATCTTCACTTGTCGTTATTCGCAAAATTCTTAACTTCTTCTGCCTTAAACCACTTAGAATCGATAAGCCGCTTTGCCACAGCGTCCGGGTTTTCTGTGTATGCAACCAAAGCAAGGCTCTCCTCGGCGCGTGTACACGTAACGTAAAGTAGCCTTCTTGTCTTCTCGATTTGTGTTTCCTTCCCCTCATCTTGATTTTTCTTATCGGCTGGGGAGGGCAGTATGGCACCAAAAAGCTTCTCATACGAGGCACCGGCTCGAAACCTATTCGCGGCATCATCCGCGATGACCATCACTCGCGGGAACTGAAGCCCTTTTACGCCTTGATGCGTATCGAAAGGCGCTAGACCCGCAACATAATCTCGATAAACCCGTATTTGTGAAAATGGTGATTTAAGAAAATCTTTCCAAGCAAGCATCGTTTCGTCAGCGAAATCTTCTAGTTCAAGTAAATCGTCTAGAATGCTGTCAGTGGTAAATGGCTGCAAAACATCAGGAATCTCTAACAATCCTGTTTCCGCTACAGAGGAGAGCACTGCTCCAAAAGTTGGCTCCCCACCATCGGCGAAGAGCCCCCCAAGCTTATCAATAGCATTCTGAGCTGTTTTAAGTTGCCCTCTGGCTTTTTCCCCAGCCCCAAGCATAGCATGCTTAGATACCAACGGAGAGTAAGCCTTAAGCAAAGCCATTAGACTGAATTGGTCACCTTCTAAGTGAGCATCAATCAGAGGAAGTACTTGGTCTGAAAACAACCTAATTGGCGGCAATGTACCATCTCTAAAACTTGTTCGATAACTTGATACTTTGTCGATGGCATCAAACATCTCCAAAAATCCAAGTCGATAGGCTGCCATATGATGCTCTAGAGTGAGCATTTTGACCTTACTCACATCAACCCAATCAGGATCCCCAGTTCTCTCCGCCAAATCCGCACGAATTGCATCCTCAGCTTTCAATCTATCTTCAGTCTCGGTAGGAAGCACATAAACGGTAGCAAAACCGCCACTCTTATCTGAACGAGGACGTTGCTCCCATCTATCATCCTCAGAACGAATAGCATTTGCCAAGTGTATGATTCTCTCACGGCTCCGATGATTCATAATTTTCTCAGGGCGAAGCCAACGGTCAGGAATTACATCCGCCAGCCCACGTTTTCCATGAGTATAAATTCGTTGCATCATGTCGCCGAAAAGCCCAAGAGCAAAGCGCCCCTGGTACTCCTCTTCGAAAGCCAAAAGCGCGTCAATAAAAGGCAGAAGTGTATCTTGGCTTTCGTCAATCAACAGAAATGGGTAACGACCAATAATAATGTTTTTTAACGCAGGCTTGGTTACGATAAACTCGGCAGCAATCTCAATGACCTCATTATGAGACAATGAGTCCTTCGTAAAATTATCCCCATCAGGGTTGTAATTAAACTTGGTTATTGAGGGCAGGCGTTCTAAGCGATTCTGCTTTGACTGAATCTTTCTCGTACGTTCTGCATATATTTTAGTGGCTTGGCTTTTTGCCTTAGACTGATCTAATTTTAATTCGTTTATTTCGCCCGGCAGCCTAGACTCTAGAAATTTTTTAATGTCCTCATTATGACTGGAAATCAAAGCCCAAGCGAAGCTGTGAATCGTTGCGACATCAAACAACGGATCGAACTTTACTCGGCGCAGGATTTCGTCACGGGCCGCGTTAGTATAAGTGATCACACCGACTTTACGCCCTCTCCTCTTTAGATGGTCACCAAAACAGGCTTTGACGTGTTCAAGAGCTTTCTTGAGCGAGCTAGTTTTACCTGATCCTGCACCTGCATATAGAATGAAGCTTTGAGGCTTTTCGATTGAAAGAGCCTCCGCAATGCTTTGATCAGCTTGATCGTCAACTCGATCATCTTCCAACACACTCATTCACCGGCTCCTTCCAACAAAGACGAATTGGCATCACCAACTTGAGGAGATGTGTGTACTACCTGCTGTTCCAACCATTTGAGCCCATCACAGATATATTGAGGAGGAGAAAAATTGTCGAATTGCTGTAAAGTCAAAATATCAAGAGCAAAACCAGCTTTGTCGGCACTCCCCTTTTGCAAACGGTCAAACAATTTCGCGCATAGTTCGTCGATGGTCAGAGAATTTTTGACGTATTTGACAAACGCTTTCGTCGTTGCCACCGCGTCCTTCAAATTTGTGTCTTTGAGGCTTAAAATCTCATTTATGTTGGCGAGTACAAAAGCATCTTCGAATGTACTAGGAATGGCCTCGCCCGGCTGAGTACCGACAGGGAACGCGACATTTACCCGTCTTTGGTAAGCAACATGAACTGCCCCATATCCTTGCCCAAGCTTGGTCAGCTCAGTACTATCATTCAGGAGTTCATCTAAATTCTCAACTTTAGGCAGCCACTTCTTTAAGACTGAGTTTGACGTCTTCTGTCCCGCTCCTATATGAGGGCGAGCAGATTTACTATCGTCTGCATTAATGGCGTCTAAATCAGTTATGACCAAGGTTGCAACCCCAAGCAATTCAATCAGTGATCGCAATCGATGGGCATGGCTGCCGCCGATCTCAAGTATCGATACATAATGTTCAGCAAGCCTAGAGTAGTTCTTACGAATGAAGTGGGGCACCAGCATTCGTTCCGCCGCTCCCTCTACCATCACTACGCCATCCGCAAAAAACAAATCGCAATGCGTCGCCCTCAAATATCTGGCAACGAAGCGATCAGTTTCTCTTTCTTCGCCGAACACCTTGGATAGATTAGCGACGACAGCATTAGGCACGGAATTTTCGTTAACTGCCGGAAGTCTTTTAAAATACCGAAGACATCCAAAGTCGACTTCGTGAGCAATGTGACTGGAATGTGTGCTTACGATAAGCTGTGTATGAAAATCCTTGCTCTCTCCAAGGTCTTTATGGTTTCGAAGTACTGCATAGGCCTTTCTGGCGAAAACCTGCTGGACTTGCGCGTGCAAATGAGCTTCTGGCTCCTCCACTAGAACCAACTGTAAAGGCTCTATTGCTGCACTCCTAGTTCCAGAACTCTCTTTCTGTGATTTCCCCACGCGCATCCAATCTGAACGAAATCGAATCAAACGAAAAACCATCGAGATGAGATTTTGAAACCCAAGGCCATTGTAATCTTCAGGCAATTTGGTGGGGTGTCCTTCGTCCGTGCTCGTATCGTTCAACGAGTACTGCACAGCAGATGGATGATTAAGAGCGTTGCTTGGAGAAATTCGCGTTGAAATTGTTAATTTTGGGTTTGTCAACCCAGGATACCCTAAGCTTTCGAGTTCACTTATCGCTGTCTCAAAACCCTCGGAAAGCTTATCATCAAAGGTTTTCTGAGCTTGATGGAATGCTCCCAAAGCAGAGACATCGTCATCAGAAGGATCATCGCTCGGGTCGAGATGGGTTTTATAGAAACCACGTAGCTGCTCGGAAAGTCGATTTTTCCCCCTCTCCGGAGAGAAAGTTTCGTCCTCACTTCCCTTAGCTGACGGAGAGGACGCGTCACTGAAGCCGCGCTGTGCATTAATTTCGCGAATATGAATTAAGTTGGACAGAGGATTTCCTTCCAATGCCCGTGCAACTGTCGGCAAAGCTTGAGGCGTTGCTGTATTATCTATTTGAGGACGAACTAAAGCCTCCGGATCGAGGGAATATGCGGTAAGACCGAGTACAGAAAACCGCTTTTCAAAAAAATCATGGAATGACCGAGGCCAAAGCGCAAAGTCCTTTGCGGCATCTCTATTTTTCTCTTTATAGATTTTTAGTTGAGATTCCGCTTTTTTTCGAACCTCTCTGTACTCTACTACTAGCTTTTCAATATCGACAGGCTCAAGCTGTAACCGAATACCAATGAGCCCCCCCTTCCAACTTAGGCTAGGTAGAAGATGGGATACATGATGCAGCTCTCGATCCTTCACTTCGAACCAAACATCGAGAGCGGGCAGAAGTTCGGTCAGAGGCTTTGGATCGGGCACTTGGTCTGGGGTTGCATTAACCCAAGCATCTCCCAAAGCATTTATAGCCCTCCAATTCGATAGAGTTACGTCCTTTGTCGAGAATCCGCCGCGTTCTTTCAAAAACAGGCGCATTGCGGTCATGGCTGATGTCTTGCCACTGTTGTTAGCACCGACAAACAGGGTCTGTTCGCTTGAGAACTCAATGCGAGTTGCCTTCAATTTCCTGAAGTTTTTTAACTCGACAAAAGCGATATGCAAGACAACCTCCCAATAGAAGACATGTTTCTCCTATTGTAAGAGGCCACAGAATAGAAACCATCAAAAGTTGCATCAAATAAGCAAAATCTTATCTTTTACAACTTCATTTCCCCTACAAAACTTCATCCATCGCGTTTCGACGTCGCGTAGCGTTCCGATTCCTCGTAATAGGCATCAAAGCCGATGCGATTGCGCAACTGGCCCCAATCCATCAGCATATCGGTGCGTGGCTTGCCCGCTTTCATCAATTGCAGGGTTTCAACCATCGCCTTCATTGCGGCTGCCATAAGCGATAATGGATAGGCCGCGATCTGATAGCCGATATCAGTCAGTTCATCTGGTGTCAGATCGGGGGTTTCCCCGCCCTCGACGATATTGGCCATCTTTGGCCCCGGCAAGGCGGCACAAAGCTCGCGCATTTCCGCGACCGTTTTCGGGGCCTCGACAAACAGAATATCCGCCCCCAGTTCGGCAAATTTCGCAGCCCGGTCAATCGCCTCGCTCAGGCCGTGCTGATGACGGGCATCGGTCCGCGCGAGTATCAGGATATCCGCCCCGGCTTCCCTTGCATCAACGGCGGCCTTGATACGATCAAACGCCTCGTCCCGGCCAACGACCTCCTTGCCCTTGGTATGGCCGCAACGCTTGGGCGCAAGCTGATCCTCGATCATCACCGCCGCACAGCCTGCCTTGGCAAAGCCGGTGACGGTGCGCCGCACATTCATCGCATTGCCATAGCCGGTATCGCCATCACCGATCACGGGGATCGAAACCGCATCGGTAATGTTGCGCGCCTGATCAAGCACTTCGCCATAAGACATCAGGCCAAGATCGGGTTCGCCGATCCGCGATGCGGCGGCCGAAAAACCCGACATGAAAGTCAGGCCAAAGCCTTCCTGTTCGATCAGCTTGGCCGACAGCGCATCAAAACAGCACGGCATGGTAATCAGATCGCCGGTTGCCAGAAGCGCACGGAGTTTATCGGCAGGAGAGATTTGTTTGGTCATAAGCGTCACATTTTAAAGGGTATATAAAGGGCAAGGTCATGCCAGACATACAGAATGGCCGCAGTCAGGAACATCAGAAGCAGGAACGGCAACACGCCGCGCGCCACTTCGCCCAATCGCGTTTTCGCCACCGACTGAATGACATAAAGGTTGAGCCCCACGGGTGGCGTGATCAGCGCACATTCAACCATGATCACCATATAGACCCCGAACCAGATCGGATCAAAGCCAAGCGCCAGGGCCGCCGGCAACAGAACCGGCGTCATGATCAGCACCATTGAAAGTGCTTCGAACACCAGCCCCATGATCAGCAGGACAATCGTCACCACGATGATAAAGCCAAGTTCGGTATCGATCCCCTGGCTGATGATCATCGAGATATCCTGCGGGATGCGATACAGCGTGATCGCCTTGCCAAACACCTTGGCCCCGGCAATGATCAGAATGATCGCAACCGTGGTCGCCATGGTATCGAAAATCGCAAGCTTCAACGCCTTCCACGTCAGAACCCGCATCCCTGCCGTAATCAGAAGGGCGGCGGCAAAGCCGATGGCGGCGGCCTCGGTCGGGGTGAAGGCCCCGGAATAGATGCCCGAAATGATCAGCACCGCCAGAAGGACGGCAGGCAGGGCCTTTAACGTGGCGCGCTTGCGCTCATCCCAGCCGCGTTTGGGTTCGCGTTCCTGTCCGCCAAACCGGGCATAGATCATCGAATAAACGATAAACAGCAACAGCAACGCAATGCCCGGTCCGACCCCGGCAAGGAAAAGCGCGATCACGGATTCTTCGGTGACAAAGCCATAAATGATCATCGGGATCGAAGGCGGGATCAGAATGCCAAGCGTGCCGCCCGCCGCCATAAGGCCATAGACGAAACGCTTGTTATAGCCGCGCTGAACCATTTCCGGGATGGCGACCGTGCCAATCGTCGCCGCGGTTGCGACCGACGACCCCGAAATCGCGGCAAACACACCACACGACAGGATGGTCGCCACCGCAAGCCCGCCCGGCCAATGCCCGACCCATGCGCTTACGGCGGCAAACAGGTCATTACCGACCCCCGCACGCAACAGGATGTTGGACATCAACAAAAACAGCGGCACCGCCAGCAGGATAAAACCATCCAGTGTCGACAGGATCGCCTGTGGCGCCATCAGGGGCGAAAACCCGCCGATGATCAGCATGGCAAGCCCAAGCCCGCCAAGCGCAAAGGCCACCGGCACACGGATCAGCAGCAAGGCAAACATTGCCGCAAGTGTCAGGATAATGGTCATTCGTGCGCCCCTTCCGGAATATCCTTGCCGCGGATCACGCCGACAATTTCAATGACGGCCTGAACAGCCAGAAGAGCAAAGCCAATCACGACCGGGATTTCCGCAACCCACGCCGGAAGGTCAAGCATGGTGCCGCTGGTGCGGCCGCGCTCGAAACTTTCAAGGAAGATTTCCCAGCCCTTGAACGTCACCAGAACGGAAAACACCAGAACCACCGCCATCGCGATAATTTCAAGCAAACGGCGCATCCCCGGCTTGCAAAGCCGGGTGACCGCATCGACGGAAATATGCCGCCGTGCCGCCAATGCCCACGGCATGCCAAGCAACGATCCCCAGATCAGGCAAAGCTGCGAAAGCTCTGCCGCCCAGATGGTGGGACGAATAAAGAAATAACGGGCCACGACCTCATAGGTCAGCATCACACCCGCTGCGACAAACAGCAGGGCCGCGATCCAGGCCAGCAAAAGCATCAAACGATCAAACATGATAAAAATCCTGGCCGTACCGGGATGGTGGCCTCCGGTTGCGACCGCCTCCTGAAAAGAGAGACTGGTGAATAGATGAAAAGACATCACCGCAACGGCGGGGCCGTCGAAAATGCGGTGATGTCTTCTTTATTGGCAGTTCAGTCTATCGTCCGCGGGCAAGGCTTAAAGCTTGCTGGCCGCGTCAAAGACCTGCTTGCCCAGATCGCCGGTATGTTCAAGGAATTCGTCATAGACCGGTTTGGCAACTTCGCGCCATGCCGCCATTTCCTCTTCGGTCGGGGTATAGACGGTCATGCCGTTGGCCTTGGCTTCTTCATATGCTTCGGCTTCGATCGAGGACATGCGATCACGGACGTCTTTTTCCGCATTCATGGCAGCGGTCGAAATGACGTCGCGCTGTGCATCCGAAAGGCCGTTCCAGAAATCGGTATTGATCACCACGATAAACTCAACATCGGCATCGTTGGTGGCGGTCACCGTATCCATGACTTCCCAAAGCTGGCGGGATTTGACGCCCGACATGCCGGTCATGCCGACATCAACCGTGCCACGCTGATAGGCAATATACTGCTCGGACCCGGAAATAAGGGTCGGCGCACCGCCAGCCGCTGAAATGAAATCGCCCTGGGTTTTGGAAAATACGCGGACTTTCTGGCCTTTAAGACCTTCCGGGCCTTTGATCGGGCCACCGTTCGACAGCATGATCGATCCGCCGTAAGCCTGCCACCAAAGGACGGTCGCGCCGGTATCGGCAATCGCCTCGTCAAGCGGGCCACGTACCGGGGAACCCTTGGCAACTGCGGCACGGACTTTTTCCTCGGAATCAAGCAGGAACGGCTGATAGAACACGTCGACCGCCGGAACATCACCGACATAACGGGTCAGCGATGCCACACCCATTTCAATCGACCCGGAACCGACCGCGGCGGGAACTTCCTTGTCCTTGTAAAGCTGGGCGCTGTCATAAATCTCGACCGCGATATCGCCGTTCGATTTTTCCTCGACCTCGTTCTTGAACATCAAAAGGTTCTGACCAAGGTGGCTTTTCAACGGCAACTGCAACGAAATCCGCAATGTCAGATCGGCTGCAATGGCACTATGGGTCATGCCGGTAAAACCAACGGCAGCCATCAGGGCCGCCGCAAGGGCAAATTTCTTCATGACGAACGTCCTCCGGGTTTTTTTATTTTATACAAAAGCTTTCAGGCGCAAAGATGCGCTCAACCCGGTTTCGCATTCAAGATGTTTTGGTCATACCACTGTCACACGCATTAACCCTTAGTGCGCTGCACAGCAGCATGAAGGTCTTCTGTTCCGGGGGAAAGCGCCCTGCCCGGCAATCACATGCTGCAATGCAAAAAGTGAATAATCAGGCTGATTATTCACTTTTTCTACGTAATCTGGCATGCCAGAAAAACGGTTTTGAATACAGAATACGGGAATCGTCCACCAGCGTATTACACAACAAGCTGCTTATACATCACACTGGTTGCGCTCAGCTTTTCGGAAAACGGATCGCGGGCATAGGCCGGGATCACGCCCGCCGTTTCAAAACCGAGCGAGGCATAAAGCGGCTCTGCACTGTCGCCTGTTCTTGTATCCAGCGTCAGCAGATGACGTGCTTTCGCAAACGCCCGTTTCTCCAGTGCTTCCATCAGTTTCCGCGCAATGCCCATGCGGCGATATTGCGGATGCACCATCAGCTTGCAGACCTCGCCACGATGGACCTGATTGGGCATGGTGGCGCAATCAAGCTGCACGGTCCCGACCACCTTGCTGCCACCCAGCAGCGCAACAAACAGATCGCGCCTGCCGCCCCGCATGGCGGGCAGAACCATATCGCGCCAGAAGCCAAGTGCGGCGGCGGCATCAAACGGTTCGATAAATCCGATGCTGGCCCCGTCATGAACGCAGGCATGCAGCATCTCGCCAAACGCGCCGAGCTGGCTTTCAAGCTGATCGGCGTCAAAGCATGCAATGGTGATCTGATCGCTCATTTTGGGGGGCTCTCATACGATGAAAAGGTGATAGATCGCGCCTTTATCGGCGGGGGCTTCAAAGCTGCTGGGCCCCGAAAGCCGGTATCGCAGGCAGTCCCCGACATTCAGCACATAGGACTTGCCCTCCACCGTGATATGCAGTTGCCCGGCCAGCATCACCAGATGATGTTCAAGCCCCGGGCGTGGCGTTCCCTCGTACTCAATGCGTGCGCCGGGATCGAGTTCGCACTCGACGACCTCCGCCATCAACCCCTGCGCGGGCGGCGAAACCGTCCGTCGGAAAAAGCCGGTTTCCAGGTCGGCCCAGGTCCGCTGCAAACCGCGATAAACAAGCGGTTTGAACTCGTCCTCGATCATCTGTATCAGGCGTGACATCGGCAGGCCATAGGCGGCACACAGCTTGCCCAGAACATGCGCCGTCGGGCTGACCTCGCCATTTTCCAGCCGCGACAGGCTGGCCCGGCTGACGTCACAACGCGCCGCCAGCTCCTCCAGCGACCATCCCCGCTCCGCCCGCAACGCCCCCAACCGCTCCGCAATCCTCCGATCCATCACCCCCCTCACCTCAAAATTCCATATTAGGGAATTAATCCCACATATGAGAAAATATCAACGAGAATCATTGTGGTTGTTGAATGA
>CAMPHD010000061.1 GCA_946885765.1 uncultured Thalassospira sp. | reverse complement strand
CGGCCCAGCCCCCAAATGCACTTGCGCTTGGTACCGGCGATGCGACAACCATCGAAACATTTGGCGGCCGGTCTGCTTTGGCATCAATTGCCAAGAAACTTGATTTCGATACGGCAAATGGCACCTTCCCCAATCAGGCACGCCGCCGGGCCACCCCCATCAACATGTGGGTGCATGGCAGTCAGACGAATATCGAGAATCGCATTTCCGATACTGGTTACAACCCGAACCTCAGCGGCGACGTCATCTCGATTGATACCGGGGTCGATTATCAGGTGGATGACAGCCTGATTGTCGGGCTTGGTGTCGGCTGGGGCAGTACACTAAGCGAAGCCGCCGCCCGGCAGGTTTTATACCGGGAAAACAACGTAACCTTTTCCCCGTATTTTGTATCGCGCATGACCGAATGGCTCAATATTCGCGGCAGCATCGGGGTCGGCAGCAGCACCATCACCCAATCGGCACTCAATGGCGGTTCGGATGATCTTAGCTATGCCGAAAATCTTGATAGTTCGACATTATCAAGCTCAATCGGCTTCGGCACGGAATATGATCTTGGCTTTCTGCCCGTCACGCTAAGCCTTGACGGGGACATCATTACCGCCCGTGAGGAATTTGAAAGCGCCCGCGCTGTCGACGGATCACTTGTGCCTGCACGCACGGCCTTGAACCAGATTTTCGATAGCACCGCCGAGGCACGCTATAACCTTGTCCTCGGCGACCATCGCCTTGTGCCCTTTGCCGGCCAGAATCAGGCCATCACCCTGATGAATCAGGGATATGGTCGTTCAACCAATCGCCGCTACTTCGCTGGCACCGAATATGCCTATGACCCTTGGCAGATCGGGGCATCCGTCGAAGGCTTCCGCGAATTTTCGCCAAATTCCGGTGCTGTCGAGGGTGTAAGGTCGGAACTCAGTCTGCGTTCGGAATTGCCCTATGGCTACGGGGTCCTAAGCCCCTATGTGACAAGTGAAAATACCAGCACCTATTCACAAATGGGGGGTGGCATCACCCATAACTGGGGCAGCATTCCCGGTCAGATGAGCCTTGAGGTCCAGCGAAAACTGACCTTTGAGACCGAACACAACAACCTGTCTGGTCTGATGACAATCCATTTCGATTTCTGATGTTTTCCGCGCTCAGCGGCCATCTTGTGGCTTGGCGTTACCCCCCTGTCCGGTTAGGGTGCTCAAAGAATTCGAAACCGCCCAGACCAGCAGGTTCGCGCCATGACCCGATCCGATCACGATGCGACAAATACACTGACCCCGCCGGTGTTTGATCGCACATTTCAAAAGCAGTTCATTGACCTGCTGCTATGGCGTCGTGACGTACGGCGTTTCCGCACCGACCCGATCCCGAAGGACGATATTGATGGTCTGATCAAGGAAGCCTGCCTTGCGCCATCTGTCGGCAATTGTCAGCCATGGCGTTTTGTAAAGGTCAACGATCCCGATCGCCGCAAAGCCATCCGCGACAGTTTCGAACGCGCCAATCAGCAGGCGCTCAACGATTATCACGGCGAACGCGCCAGGCTTTATGCATCGCTTAAATTGCAGGGCATGGATCAGGCCCCCATCCAGCTCGCCGTCTTCGCCGACGAGGAAACCGAGGCTGGCATGGGCCTTGGCCGCAAAACCATGCCAGAAATGCTCGATTATTCCGCCGTCGCCGCCGTACAACTTTTGTGGCTGGCCGCACGCGTCAAGGGCATCGGGGTCGGCTGGGTTTCAATCCTTGAACCGGAAACAGTTCTTAAAACACTCGAAGTGCCTGCACACTGGCGACTGATCGCCTATCTGTGCATCGGCTATCCCGAAGAAGACCATGTCGTTCCCGAACTCGTCCGCGAGGGCTGGCAGGATCGCATCGATCCCGCTGATCTGACGCTCGAACGCTAACCCAAATTCGATCATCAAAGGAAATCCCGATGACCGCCGACAAAGGCCAACCGACCAATCCCGAACAACCCGCAAAAAAGGGGCTGCCCAATGGTCAATACTTCAAGATCATGGGCTATCTTCTGACCGCGGCATGGGTCGGATACATTCTGGCGGTTTCCGGGGGCGATACCACGCACCCGATGTTTGATTATATCTTTGTTGTTCCGCTCGCATTCTGGATTGGCGGCATGATCATAGGTAAAATCCTGCGTGCGCGCAGCGGTGCCGACCGGCCTTAACCGGCCCCTCAAAATAGCAAAAGGCGCTGATGGTTTCAGCGCCTTTTTTATGATCCGTTCTGATCATCACGATGCTTTTTTCGTTCGTCGTCATAGCTGTCATTATCGGAAAATCCGCCCAAGTTCATGATGCCGATACCAAGGCTGATGCCGCCAAATGTGATGAACAACCCGAAAAACAGCAGTAAAATAAACATCGGCGCATCGCGTGATGCCATGGCAAGGCTGTAAATCCCGCCAATATCAAAAAACAGCACCAACGCGCCAAATACCAGCGCCCCGAACCCGCCATAGGCGGTATGTTCAATCATGAATTTGACAATCGACCGGGCTTCGCGTGCAGCCTTGCTGTTGCGAATCTCGTCCGTTTCGTTCGGGTCACCTGTCATGCCAGTCCTTCCAACGCACCATCAAACGATGGTCATCGCCGGAATGATCAATCGCAATCCCGGTGTCACGAAACCGCACCACTATCCTCGATAATCTCTCGGCCCTGTTCGATGATCACCGCGCGGATACGCTCGGATGCAAGGTCAACATCCTTGGCTTCTTCGCCCCGCACCACAAGGGTCGTGCCCAGTTTCCCCTCGCGCAGGAACGGATAGGACCCGATATCGGTATCGGGGAAATCATGCTGAATTTCGCCTAGCACCTTGGCAATGGTGCCTTCGGGGATATACCCCCCGATGGACCGCGAAACCATCGGTCGCCCACCGGTAAGTTGATGTTTGATCCCCTGGAACATCGCCTGCATGATCATCGGCACACCGGCCATGACATAGACATTTTCCATCCGGAAACCCGGTGCCTTTGATATCGGATTATCAATCAGCTCTGCCCCGACCGGAATATGCGCCATGCGCAACCGCGCCTCGTTCAGATCAGCCGGGTTTTCATAATGGCTTTTCAGCAATTCATGCGCTTGCGCATTCAGTTCGATCTCGACCCCAAACGCCCGCGCGACACAGGGTGATGTAATGTCATCATGGGTCGGGCCAATGCCGCCGGTGGTAAAGACGTAATCGAACTTTGCCCGGCATTCATTGACCGTTTCGATGATCGTGGTTTCGATATCGGGAATGACGCGGGTTTCCGCCAACCGAATGCCAAGCTTGTTCAGTTCTTCGGCCAGATAGGGCAGGTTTTTGTCATGGGTTCGTCCCGACAGGATTTCATTGCCGATAATGATCAGACAGGCCCGAACCGCTTCAGACATAACAACCCCGCAAACTTGAATTCGTCATTTGATACGACCGGCGATACCGGACGGATCGTCACAGAAAATCACGCAACATTGCCACCAACGGCACATCGGCTGGCGGCATCGGATAGTCACCCAACCGGATCGGGCGCACCCATTTGACCTGCTGGCCTTCCATCGGGGTGATTTCCCCCTTCCAGACCCGGCACAGATAAAGCGGCATCATCAGATGGAAATCGTCATAGGTAAATGATGCAAAGGTAAAAGGTGCCAGACAGCTTTCGGTGATATCAATACCAAGATCTTCCTTAAGCTCGCGCACCAATGCCATTTCCGGTGTTTCGCCCGCCTCGACCTTGCCGCCCGGAAATTCCCAAAGCCCCGCCATGGATTTGCCTTCGGGACGCTGGGCAATCAATACGCGATGATCGGCATCCACCAGTGCCACCGCACTGACAAACACCGTTTTTTCCGGGATTTTTCCCTGCCGCAGGTCAACCGACATGCAGCCCCTGTCTGGATTTTGAATGGTCATGCGACTGTTTTATCCTGCAAGTCGGCTTTCGCCAAGAGGTGCATTTTCCGATTGCCCGCTCCCCCTTTCCCCGTCCGGGTCAGAACCAGAATATCCTTCGCGTCGTGCGCCCTGAAATGAAACAAATCCCGATGGCAGGCTTTTGCGTATAGTCATTAAAACCAAATCGATAATATCTGTTTTACGGTGACAATGCGTGTATTCAAACTGACGGCAAATGCCCTGATCGCGGCCCTGTTTCTGGCGGCCTGCGACAAACTCGCCGCATTCAATCATCTTCAGGTGGGTGACTATCACCCTACCATTACCGATCTGTCCTACGGTGATGCTGATCGCCAGAAACTTGATCTCTATCTGCCGCCTGACCGCTCGAAACCGGCCCCCCTGATCGTCTGGTTTTATGGCGGATCGTGGGATTCGGGTGACAAGGCAAAATACGCCTTCGTCGCCAAACGCTTTACCGAAATGGGCTATGCGGTTGCCATCCCCGATTACCGGCTGGTACCCGAAATCCGTTTCCCGGAATTCATCGAAGACGGTGCAAAGGCCCTCGCCTTCATGAAGCAGTACGGCAATCAACATCCCGACCGCATCACCGCAATCCCGATGATATTGGCCGGTCACTCTGCCGGGGCCTATAACGCGGTTCAATTGGTCGCTGACCAGACCTATCTCGCATCGGAGGGGATGTCGGCCAACGACATTGCCGGGATCATCGGGCTTTCCGGCCCCTATGATTTCTATCCCTATGACGTTAAGGCAACCCAAATCGCCTTTGGCGAAACGCTAGCCGCCCAAAGCCAGCCGGTCGAACAGGATCTGTCACACATGCCGCCGATGCTGCTAATCACGGGTACGCGTGATCATACGGTCTATCCCCGCAATTCCCGCCGACTGGCGGAACTCGCCCCGGATGCAAAACTGATTGAAATCGCCGATACCGGCCACGCCGGAACCCTGATTGCACTGGGCAGTATCCTGACTGAAAACCGGGCAGTGCTGGATCCCATTCGGGAATTTCTGGCCGCACGAAAGATGCAAACTACACCATTACTTTCGACACAGTAACAAGCTCATAAACCCACCCCTAAAAAAGAAAACGCGCCGTTTTAAACGGCGCGTTTTGCAAATCAAACCCACATAGGTTGGCTTACGCCAGCTGACCATGGCAATGTTTGTATTTTTTGCCCGATCCACACGGACATGCGGCGTTCCGTGCAACACGGCCCCAGGTCGATGGATCGTTGGGGTCAACATTGCCCGATGCCGCACGCGAATGGACCGTTGCGCTGTCACCACCTTCGCCCGCCATGGTTTCGGGTTCCGGATGATTTTCATGCATTTCCTGCGGTGCGCGGCGCGGCTCAAGGTCTTCGGGGCGTGGTGCAGATTGCAATTCAACATGCGACAGCATCTGGGTCACGCGCTCGCGCAATGTGACCAGCATGCCTTCAAACAGGTTGAACGCCTCACGCTTGAACTCGTTTAACGGATCGCGCTGGCCATAGGCGCGAAGTCCGATACCCTGACGCAGGTGGTCAAGTGCGAGAAGATGCTCTTTCCAGGTTTGATCCAACAGCTGAAGCACAAGGCTTTTTTCGACCTGGCGCATGATATCCGCGCCATAATTGGCAACCTTGGCTGCCATCTTGCTTTCAACCGCCTGCTCGATCCGCTCGCGCATGACTTCGACAACAATGCCTTCTTCCTTGACCCAGTCGCTCACCGGAAGATCAAGGCCAAACAGACGCGTGCATTCTTCATGCAGGCTGGCCGCTTCCCACTGTTCCGGATAAACCTTTTCCGGGCAGTATTTGGTCACGAGGTCTTCGACGACTTCGCTGCGCATGTCGGCCACATCTTCGGCAACATGCTTGGCCTGCATCAGATCGCGGCGTTGTTCATAAATGACCTTACGCTGGTCATTCATGACGTCATCGAATTTCAGCACGTTCTTACGAATGTCGAAGTTCCGTGCCTCGACCTTCTGCTGTGCCTTTTCAAGCGCCTTGTTGATCCACGGGTGATAGATCGCCTCGCCTTCCTGAAGGCCAAGCTTCTGAAGCATCCCGTCCATGCGCTCGGACCCGAAAATGCGCATCAGGTCATCTTCAAGCGACAGGAAGAATTTCGAACCACCCGGGTCACCCTGACGGCCAGAACGACCACGAAGCTGGTTATCAACACGGCGTGATTCATGACGTTCGGTGCCAATCACAAACAGACCACCGGCATCCAGAACCTTCTGCTGGTCTGCTTTGACTTCGGCCTTGATCCGCTCGATCCCCTCGGCGCGCTTTGCATCGTCGTCGATATTGGCAAGCTCGATCTCGGCACGCATTTCAACGTTGCCGCCAAGTTTGATGTCGGTCCCGCGACCGGCCATGTTGGTGGCAATCGTGATCGCGCCCGGCGCACCGGCCTGAGCCACGATAAACGCTTCACGTTCATGCTGCTTGGCGTTCAGGACTTCGTGCGGAACTTTGCGTTCTTTCAGCAACGCACCAAGAATTTCCGATTTCTCGATCGACACCGTGCCAACAAGGGCCGGCTGGCCGCGTTTGTGGCAATCTTCCAGAAGATCGGCAATCGCGTTCCATTTTTCCTTGGCCGTCCGATAAATTTCATCATCGGCATCCTTACGGGCAATCGGGCGATGGGTCGGGATTTCAACAACCTGAAGTTTGTAGATTTCCTCGAATTCCTCTGCCTCGGTCATTGCCGTACCGGTCATCCCGGCAAGGGTCGGGTAAAGACGGAAATAGTTCTGGAAGGTGATCGACGCCAGGGTCTGGTTTTCGTTCTGGATCTTGACCTTTTCCTTGGCTTCCAGTGCCTGATGCAAGCCGTCCGAATAACGGCGGCCTTCCATCATGCGACCGGTAAACTCGTCAATGATCACGACCTTGTCGTCCTTGACGATGTAATCGGTATCTTTCTGGAACAGCTTGTGCGCCTTAAGCGCCTGATTGACGTGATGCACCAGATGCACGTTGGCAACGTCATAAAGCGTGCCTTCGGTCAGGATGCCCATCTGCTGCAAAAGCTGCTCGGCATTCTCCGTGCCATCTTCGGTCAGGGTGACGGCACGTGCCTTTTCATCCTTCTCGTAATCATCCTCGGTCAGTTTCGGGATCAACGCGTCAATCGCGCGATACAGTTCCGAACTGTCCTCGGCCGGGCCGGAAATGATCAGCGGCGTCCGTGCTTCATCGATCAGGATGCTGTCAACCTCATCGACGATGGCAAAGTTGAACGGGCGCTGCACCATGTCTTCAAGGCGGAACTTCATGTTATCGCGCAGATAATCAAAGCCCAGCTCGTTATTGGTGGCATAGGTGATATCGCACGCATAGGCCGAACGACGCTGGTCATCGGTCATGCCATGCATGATCACGCCAACGCTAAGCCCCAGGAAGCCGTATACCTGCCCCATCCATTCCGCGTCACGACGCGCAAGGTAATCGTTGACCGTAACAACGTGAACGCCCTTGCCTTCAATCGCGTTCAGATAAACCGGAAGGGTCGAAACAAGCGTTTTACCCTCACCGGTTTTCATCTCGGCAATCTTGCCAAGTGTCAGGACCATACCGCCCATAAGCTGGACATCGTAATGACGTTCGCCGCGCACACGCCTAGCCGCCTCGCGGACGGTGGCAAATGCGTCAGGAAGAATATCCTTCAGAGTCTCGCCCTTCGACAGACGTTCGCGCAGCCAATCGGTACGGGCGCGCAGTTCGTCGTCACTAAGCTTCTCGACTTCGGGTTCAAGGGCATTGACTTGCTCGACCGTGGCCCGCAGGGCTTTGACTTCACGATCGTTAGCTGAACCGAAAATTTTCCGGGCAATTACGCCGAGCATTAAAACGTTCCTGAACAAATGAAAAAACAGTTATGGGGCAACGGCTATATACCGAGGCCCGATCACAGATAGAACCCTGTCTGCCATCTGTCAACGGAACGAACCATTATCACTAATGTTCGGGCTGTTATGGCCCCCAAAAGTCCGGGCCAAAGGGACGGACTTGCACAACCTTTGCCTGTACTCGCGAATGTCATTTCCTTCATGCTTGAGGAAATCACAAAAAACACGTATGATCGGTGTTCAACTTTGAATTAGAGAGCAAGTAGCTCATCTTTTTCGCGACGTATCAGGGCTCAACCCCTTGCGCGAAAGAAGCCTCAGGAGGAGGAAATGGTGGATTTCTCCACGCTTAATCCCTTTCGACAGGGACAGTCTTCACTGACCGATACGCGTCAGCCGATTGCCACATCCGGGAATCCTTCGGGCAACGGTGCGACACAGGCCGGCTCGAAACAGCATCCGGTTGTTGATCCTGTAGATCTGTCCGAAGATGCCGTTGCTGCACGCAATGCGGATAAAAACCCGTTGCAGGCTGCCGGTTCAAAATCCCTGACATCCGAACCGATGACCACCGATGAACTTTTCGCCAAGGCGCTCGACGCTGCCCTTGAACTGATCAAGGATGACATGGTCGAAATGTTCAAACTGGCCGGAATGGATGACAAGGAAGCCCTTGCCGCAACCAACGCGATGTTCAAGGGAATCCGCGAAATGGCCGCCGATGACGGTCAGATCGATTTCTCCTTCCAGCAGGCGATTGCCAGCCATTCGCGCACCGAAATCTCTTATGCCGGGGCGAATGGTGCCGGTGTCGGGGTTTCCGAGTCCGCGATGATGGCCATGCAGTCCCTTGATATCAACATCAACAGCGAAACCGGCGAATTCTCGTTCAAATACGAGGCATCCAAAGTTCAGATCGTCAGAACCGAAGCCGTTGCCATCGGCAACAGCATGGGTGCTGCGATGGGCGCACTTGGCGCCGTGATGAACGGCCTGGGCGGCGGTAATCTGGTCGATATGCTGGGCAATCCGGCAAGTGCTGGCAATGGCGGTCTTCTGTTTGACATGGAAGGCAGCGGAGTCGCAGACTTCATCCGCGATCTGATGCTTGATACCACCGGGGCCGCACCGGCAGCCGAGGGCAAAGAAAATGCAGATGGCACCACCGAAGATGCCAGCATGCAGGACATTCTCGCCAGCCGCATGGCGAAACTCAATGCCCAGATCATGGAACAGGCAACCCTGGTCGTACGTGGCGTAACCGAAACCATGGCCGAAGACGGCTCTGGTGATCCAATGCTGAAACTGTCGGTCGACATGCTGATGCCGATGGGCCGTTTCGGACAGGATGAAAACGGTGCCACCTTCCAGTTGCCGAACGGTGAAACCGTTTCCGTAATTGACCCAAGCCAGGAACAGGACGTTCTGGCCTGACCATAGCAGCACGGGATGGGGCAGCAATTGCCGCTCCCGTCCCGCAGCCCTTCAGGAAGGAGGTGCTGAATGTTTGGACACCCGTCGTTTAATAACAGCACCCAGGGACGATCTGCCGATTTGCTGGCAACGTCCCGTCGTGTTGCGACCGCCGACATTCAGCCCGACACGCGGCAAAACCGCCCGTCCCCGGAGCCGCAAAATGTTCGCGAAGGACGCCGCATCATTGATCAGATCGATGAAAGCCTGCGGATCAATCTGCGCCTTGATGAAACATTAGGCGATGGTGCCCTTCCCAATCCTGTATCCCCAACGGCAATTGAAAACTGACCAGTGCGGTCGGTGTAACGCTTGGCGGAGTCTTCGTCGATGTACGCGCCTAGTTAAGCACAACATGCACCTATCGGCGCTGCTCTTTGCCTCCGGGCTAATCGGACCGCTTTCCGCGCTACATCAGCATTTCACATTTTAGCCAGATTGCTTTGAAAAAACCGTGACACCCGAGGGGACCCCTTGTGTGTCACGAACGGATGTGATTTATCCGTGGGGTGAGGCATGGGGCAAAATCCCCCTAAAATGAAAGTCTGGAGAAAATATGCTGCGCAAAACCCTACTCGCTGCGTCACTTGCGACCGTTATGTTTGCAAGCCCGGTTATGGCACAGGACGCTGCACCGGCCGAAGACCAGGTTCTTGCAACCGTCAATGGCGAGGAAATCCTGGAATCCGAAGTGCGCGCGACGCAACAGGGCCTGCCCCAACAGTATCGCCAGCTCCCGTTTGAAATGCTCAAGCCGATGCTTGTCGACCGCGAAATCAATCAGCGCCTGCTGATGCTTGCCGGTCAGGACGCGGGTCTTGCCGACGACGACGAAGTCAAGAATCAGCTTGCCGCCCTTGAACGCCGCCTCGTTGCCGAAACCTATCTTGAGCGCGCAATCACCGAAAAAGTCACCGACGACGCGATCAAGGCCCATTACGACGAATTCGTCAAAACCAACGAGCCGGAGCCACAGGTTCACGCGCGTCACATCCTTCTGGAAAACGAAGACGACGCCAAAGCCGTGATTGCCGAGCTTGACGACGGTGCCGATTTCGTCGAACTCGCCAAAGAAAAATCAACCGGCCCGTCCGCCCCGAATGGTGGCGATCTTGGTTTCTTCAACAAGGGCGACATGGTCGCACCGTTTGCCGAAGCCGCCTTCACGATGGATGCCGGCACGTACAGCAAGGAACCGGTTCAGACCCAGTTCGGCTGGCACGTGATTCTGGTTGAAGAGAAAAAGGACGGCGTACAGCCGACCCTTGAAGAAGTTCGTCAGCAGATGGAAGCCGAAGTCACCCAGCAGGCCGTTCAGGACCTGATTGAGGAACTCCGATCCGATGCCGAGGTGGTGAACAACACCGAAGCCCCGGCCGCAGACGACAGCGCAGAAACCCCGAAAGAATAAGCCCAACGGCTTAACCGGTTTCAAAGCTGAGATCCAGAACGGGGTGAGCCATCGGGCATCACCCCGTTTTTTTGTCATCCACCCGTGCCAAATGCGCTACCTTTGGGGATAATCCCCTGCTTGGCATGACCTTGGGCATGATCACGTTCAACGAAGGAAATTGAACAGATGGTTGCGACTTCGCTTTCTCCGCTGGCTCCGGCCGGTTTTCCCGATCTTCCGGCAATTTCCGGTGTCAAACTGCATACCGTAACACTTGGCATCCGATATAAGGGCCGCCCCGATGTCCTTCTGGCCGAACTGGAACCGGGCACACAGGTCGCGGGTGTCTTCACCACCTCGACCACGGCATCGGCCGCGGTTCGCTGGGGACGCGAAGCACTCAAAGGCGGCACCGGCCGGGCATTCTTTGTCAATGCCGGCAACTCGGTTGCCTTCACCGGCAAGGCAGGCGAAAAATTCGTCGCCGACAAAGTCGAAGCCGCCGCAAAGGCACTGAGTTGCGACAAGACAGAGATTTTCACCGCCTCGACTGGTGTGATCGGCGAACCGACCACTGCAAACCGCATCACCGATGCCCTGCCCGATCTTCTGGCAAATGACGCTGGCTGGCTTGATGCCGCCAAGGCGATCATGACCACCGACACCTTCCCCAAGGGCGCATCGGCCACCGCCACCATCCATGGCGCGAAGGTCACCATTGCCGGTTTCGCCAAGGGTTCGGGCATGATCGAGCCGAACATGGCAACCATGCTGGGCTTCCTCTTTACCGATGCCGCCGTGCCCCATGACCTGCTGCAAGCCCTGCTGGCCGATTGCACCAACCGGTCGTTTAATGCCATCACGGTCGATAGCGATACCTCGACATCCGACACCGTCCTTCTGGCCGCAACCGGCAAGGCGGGCAATGCCGCCGTTTCGGGTATTGATGATCCGGCACTGGCCGATTTCAAAACCGCCCTTGAAGACGTCATGCGTGATCTGGCCCATCAGGTGGTGCGCGACGGCGAAGGTGCGTCGAAATTCATCACCGTCAATGTCACCGGTGCCATCAGCGAAGCAGAAGCCAAAATCACCGCCAAGTCGATTGCAAATTCCCCGCTGGTCAAAACCGCGATTGCCGGTGAAGACGCCAACTGGGGCCGTATCGTCATGGCGGTCGGCAAATGCGGTGTGCAAGCCGATCCGAACAGGCTGACCGTTTCCATCGGCGGCATTGTTCTGGCGAAAAACGGCGAACGCGTTGCCGATTATGACGAAGCCCCGGTCGCAGCCCACATCAAGGGCCAGTATATCGATATCGACGTCGATCTCGGCTTTGGTGATGGCAAGGCCACCGTCTGGACCTGCGACCTGACGCATGGCTACATTTCGATCAATGCCGATTACCGCAGCTGATTGAACGGGCCTCGCCCGGAATGTATCAAAGCCGCCTTTCAATGAAAGGCGGCTTTTTGCTGTCCCGAAGCAACGGGATTGCCAATCAGGTTTTATTGGGCAGATAGCCGTT
>CAMPHD010000060.1 GCA_946885765.1 uncultured Thalassospira sp. | reverse complement strand
GTCAGGCAATACGCCGGGAACAAATTCTGTGCACTGATGACAATCACATCTTTTGTAACCGGGTAAAATTTTCAGGTCTTCAAACGAGGCAATAATCCGGAGGCTAAAGAAGGTTTTAACACATCTGGCTGCAATCTGGGCGCGGTTTACACCTGCCCCGTCCGGTTCGTCCCGAATATCACCGGAGGGCAGTGGGCAAATCACGCATCGCTTTGGGGAAACGGTGCGGACCTGTTGAACAGAATTCTTGGAGATACCCGTTATATGGAACAGGACAGAGCAGTGGAACTGATCCTGATCGAACTGATCAGTTCGCGCATTTGCCACGACCTTGTCGGGCCGGTGGGGGCTGTGAATGCCGGTGCAGAACTGATGGGGGAAGCCGGTGTTGCCGATGACGAGGCGCTTGCGCTGATGCGCAAAAGCGGGCTTGAGGCCGCGCGCCGTTTGCAATTGTTCCGGTTGGCATTCGGGCGCGCTGGCAACAGTGTCGATACGAAATCGATGCGTGATGCGGTCACCCAGAGTTTCGAGGCCGAAGGCAAGGTGACCCTGCGATGGGACGAGATTGTAATTGATCCAGCGCATGGACGGCTTGTGCTTAATATGGTGATGCTGGCCCGTGAAGCCCTGCCGTTTGGCGGGGATATCCATGTGACGTGCGAATCCGACGGCAGAATTGCGGTCAATGCAGCGGGTAAACGGGCGGCATTTCGCCCGGATGTCGAAAATGTCATGAAAAACGAAGTGTCGCCGGAAGAGCTTGATCCCCGGACTGTGCATGGCTTTTTCCTGCGAAATCTTGCACATCGGACCGGTGGTGCGCTTTCGGTCTTGCAAGACGACGGAAATGTTGCATTGATCTATGTTTAAAAAAAAAGGCCTGCCGGTCTGGTAATGCCGTGTGCTAGGTTCTACGTAAGTAACGGATTGAACGTGTGTTTCGCGCACTGGTCGTAGGGATGGGCGTTCCTGTTCCGGCAAGCGTCTGACTGCCGGAGATGTGGAGGGGGTATATGGACGATCTTTTAAGTGAATTCCTGACAGAGACTTCGGAAAGCCTGTCTACGCTTGACGTGGAACTGGTGAAACTGGAGCAAAATCCGAACGATCCGGATATTCTGTCGAATATTTTCCGCCTGGTGCATACCATTAAAGGAACTTGCGGGTTCCTCGGTCTGCCACGACTGGAAGCTGTTGCGCATGCCGGTGAAAACGTGCTCGGCAAGATTCGCGATGGTGAACTTATTGTAACGCCAGATGCGGTGACGCTCGTTCTTGAGTCCATCGACACCATCAAATATCTGCTAAGCGAGCTTGAGCAGAACGAAACCGAACCGGACGGCAACGATGCCGATCTGATCGCGCGCCTCAACCATTTTGCCGATACCGGCACGATCATGGGAGGCAGCGCCGCACCGGTCGCCGCCCCGGTCGAGGAAGAAGTCGCCGAAGAAGTGCCGATGACCGACGATGAACGGTTGCAGGCAATTTTCGATGCGACCGAAGTCGATCCCGATATTCAGGAGCCGGAGCCCGAGCCCGAAAAACCCGCACCCGCTGCTGCCCCGCCGGCAGCGGCGAAATCGCAGGCAGTTGCACCGGCAAAGGCCGCTGCATCCGAGGGAACAAAGGCCGAAGCGCCACGTGGCGAAGCCAAGGAAAGTTCCGTCGCGGCGCAGACAATCCGCGTCAACGTTGAATTGCTTGAAAACCTGATGACGCTGGTTTCCGAGCTTGTCCTGACCCGTAACCAGCTTTTGCAGATGGTTCGCGGCAAGGATGACAGTGAATTTACCGTGCCGTTGCAGCGCCTGTCGCACATCACCACCGACCTTCAGGAAGGTGTGATGAAGACCCGTATGCAGCCGATTGGCAACGCTTGGGCGAAGCTACCGCGTATCGTTCGCGACCTCGCGCTCGAGATGAACAAGAAAATCGATCTGCAGATGATCGGTGCCGATACGGAACTTGACCGTCAGGTGCTTGAGCTGATCAAGGATCCGCTGACCCACATGGTCCGTAACTCTGCCGACCATGGACTGGAAGATATTCCAGGCCGCCGCGAAGTTGGCAAACCGGAAACCGGTACGGTTACGCTGAACGCCTATCACGAAGGCGGTCACATCATCATCGAGATTTCTGATGATGGTCGCGGCCTGAATATCGAACGGATCAAGGCCAAGGCAATTGCCAACGGTCTTGCGACCGAAAGCGACCTTGACGGGATGGCGGACTCGCAAATCCACCAGTTCATATTCAAGGCCGGTTTCTCGACTGCTGAAAAGGTGACCTCGGTTTCGGGGCGTGGTGTCGGCATGGATGTTGTCCGTACCAATATCGAAAAAATCGGCGGTACGGTTGAACTGAAATCGGTCGAAGGCCGCGGATCGACCTTTATCATCAAGATTCCGCTGACCCTTGCCATTGTTTCGGCCCTGATCGTTGAAAGTGGCGGCGAACGCTTTGCCATTCCGCAGATCAGCGTCCTGGAACTGGTACGGGCCTCAAGCAATTCCGATCATTCGATCGAACGTATTCACGATACACCGGTCCTGCGGTTGCGAAATCGTCTGCTGCCGCTTGTCACGCTCAAGAAAATTCTTGGTCTTGATGATGGTGAAACGACGGTCGATGACGTGGATGAAGAAGCCTTCATCGTTGTCACGCAGGTGGGCACCTATTCGTTCGGTATCATTGTTGACCGTGTGTTCGACACCGAGGAAATCGTGGTCAAGCCGGTTGCACCGATCCTGCGGGATCTGTCGCTGTTCTCGGGCAATACGATCCTTGGTGACGGTAGCGTGATCATGATCCTTGATCCGAACGGCATTGCGACCCGCACCGGCGAAATCACCGTTGGTGGTTCGCAGGGCGTCGAAAGCAAGGCGCGTTCTGATACCGGTGACCGTGAAACGACTTCCATGCTGGTCTTCCGGGCTGGCGGAGCGGAAATTCGTGCGGTGCCGCTGGCTCTTGTCGCCCGTCTCGAAGAAATCGATGTCGAGAATATCGAATATTCAAACGGTCGTCCGCTGGTACAGTATCGCGGCAAGCTGATGCCGCTGGTCTTCATTGATGGTTCCTATCAGATGAAGAGCGAAGGCCGTCAACCTACCCTGGTGTTCCAGGATCGCGAACGGACCATGGGCCTTGTGGTTGACGAGATCGTCGACATTGTCGATGACGTGCTGAATGTTGAACTGACAGCGGATCAGGATGGTCTGGTCGGGTCTGCGGTGATCGACGGCAAGGCAACCGATCTGATTGATGCCGGTTACTATCTTGAACTGGCATTCTCGGACTGGTTCGGTCACGAGGATACCGGCGGTGAGAAGAAGCGCGTGCTTCTGATCGATGACAGCCCGTTCTTCCGCAACCTTCTGACACCAATGCTGTCGGTGTCCGGTTTCCGTGTCATTGCGGTCGAGAACGCCGAGCAGGCGCTTGAGCTTAAGAACCGTGGCGAACTGTTCGATGCGATCATCAGCGATATCGAAATGCCGGGCATGAACGGCTTCGAGTTTGCCGAAAGCCTGCAAAATGATGCAGAATGGGGCAATACCCCGATCATCGCGCTGTCCTCGCACACCAGTGAGGAAGATTTCGAACGGGGTCGACAGGTTGGCTTTAGCGATTATGTCGCGAAGTTCGACCGGGACGCGCTGGTATCGACACTGATCCAGACGCTGAGCGCAGTGTAAATCGGGGAAAAGTCCAATGAGCGATAAAAAGGCACTCGTCCCGAGCAAAGAACAAAGTACGGCGCTTGACCTTGGCGGGGCGACGAAGGATTTCGTTACCGCCTATATCGGCAAGCAGTTGTTCGGTATTCCGGTTCTGACGGTTCAGGATGTTCTTGGTCCGCAGCGTATTACCCGCATTCCTCTGGCCCCGCCGGAAGTTGCGGGTTCGCTGAACCTGCGCGGGCGTATTGTAACGGCGATTGATGTTCGCAAACGTCTTGGTCTTCGTGAACGCGAAGACGACGTACCGGGCATGAGCATTGTGGTCGATCAGGGTGGCGAATTATACAGCCTGATGGTCGATCAGGTCGGTGAGGTTCTGAGCGTTCCGCAAAAGGCGTTCGAACAGAATCCGGCGACGCTTGATCCGCGCTGGCGCGAATTTTCCGATGGCATTTTCCGTCTCGACAAGAAGCTTCTTGTTATTCTGGATGTTACCCGTCTGCTTGATTTTACTGTTTCGGTAAAACAGGCGGGCTAGATATGATAGTATGTACCGGGTGCAAAATGCATCCGGTACAATGCCGGTATTGGCTTAACGATCTAATTTGCGAGAAGGAAGTCGATGAAGAGTTGTCTCGTCGTCGATGATTCGAAAGTCATCAGAATGGTGGCACGCCGTATCCTGGAAGAAATGGGATTTGCGGTCATTGAAGCCGTGGATGGGCAGGAGGCAATTGATCGATGCCTTGAAGCCATGCCAGAAGCGGTATTGCTTGACTGGAACATGCCGGTCAAAAGCGGGATTGATTTCCTGCGGGAACTGCGGGCGGCACCCGGTGGCGATGAGCCCGTCGTTGTGTTCTGCACCACAGAAAACGATCTCGAGCACATTCAGGAGGCCATCACGGCCGGTGCGAACGAGTACATTATGAAACCGTTCGACAGCGAGATCATCCAGGCAAAATTTGAGCAGGTCGGTCTGATTTAAGGTTCCTGTCAGCGTCGCTGTGCATTTGCCTTGGTTTTGGTCCGGTTGCTCTAACGGGAATGTCGGTACGTGGAAGACACGCCAATCCATCCACCCTACAAAGTCCTGATTGTCGACGATTCTGCGATTGTGCGCGGCCTTGTAACCCGCATGTTGCAGGAAGACGACGATATCGAGGTCGTCGGTTCCGTTGCCAATGGCGAGGATGCCCTTGTGGTCATGCGCAAGGAAATCGGGATTGAGGCTGTCGTTCTTGATATCGAAATGCCTGTCATGGATGGCCTGACGGCATTGCCCAAGCTGCTTGAAATTGATCCAACGGTTCGCGTTATCATGGCATCGACCCTGACCAAACGAAATGCCGATATCAGTTTCCAGGCGATGACGCTTGGCGCTGTGGACTACATTCCCAAGCCGTCTTCGGCCAAGGACCTTAATGTCGGCGAAGGCTTTCGGGCCGAGTTGCTTGACAAGGTTAAGGCATGGGCCGAACAGCGTCGTAAGATGCTCGGTGCCGAACAGGTCCGGTATGAGGATTTGGACGGGGATGTTGCACCGGTTCCCGAAACCCCCGATACAGCGCTGGAACATGATGTTGTATCAGCCGGTGATGCCGGTGATGCCAGTGATCAAAGCAATCATGGCGATGCAACGCCGGGCGGTGCCGGGGATGGGGCGGATGCACCTGCGCTGTTCCGTGCCGAACTTTCTGCCGAACATCAGGTTTTGCATAAACCGGGGCGGGTCCAGCGAAAGCGTTTCACCGCCGAACTGCGCCCGCGTCCATTGCATCAGCCTGGTCGTCATGGTCCAATGTCGACCCGCCCGGTGCCCCAGCCACAGCATCAACATCCGCAACCGTCCCCATCGATAAATACCGAGGGCAAGGTTGCCGGTGCAGTGGCGCGTGATGCCGGTACCTCGACCGCAGCCGCGCAACCCCGCGATCCGGGCCGCCTGATCCGCGAGGCGGCAATTGCCGCAGGCGATACCAAGGCTGCTGGTGTGGGCGTCAAGCCATCCGCCCGTCCATTAACGGGTGCGGGCACTGGCGGGGCGGCAACCGCACGCAGTGCGCCGGTTAAACCAGAACCCCAGCGCGCAGCCCCCGCAGCGCGTAGCCCCGCAGCAGCGGCGGTTGCACGTGCCAAGGCACCGGTTGGTGTGGCAGCACCTGCACCGGCAAGGCGCGTACTGGCGACGCGGCAGGTCAGTCTGCTTCCGGAAAAACGTCTGAATGTCGAAGCGATTGCGATTGGCAGCTCGACCGGTGGTCCGCAGGCTTTGTTCGAGGTTCTGCGCGGACTTGCCGGTGTGCGGCAGCCGATTTTCATTACCCAGCACATGCCTGCGACCTTTACCACGATCCTTGCCGAACACATTACGCGCCTGACCGGACTTAAATGCCAGGAAGGCCAGAACGGCATGCCAATTCAGGGGGGACAGGTTTACCTCGCGCCTGGCGATTACCACATGGTAGTAGAAGGTCGTGGGAACAGCAGGAAAATCGTCTTGAACCAGAACCCGCCGGAAAATTTCTGCCGTCCTTCGGTTGATCCGATGCTGCGCAGCCTTGTTGAAAGCTATGGTGGTAATATACTGACGGCTATCCTTACAGGGATGGGGCAGGATGGTATGCTCGGCGGGCATGCTGTCGTGGGTGCGGGGGGGATGGTTGTTGCACAGGACGAACAGACAAGCGTTGTATGGGGAATGCCCGGTGCAGCAGCACATGCTGGTATTTGTTCGGCTGTTCTTCCCGTGGGTGGTATCGCGGCCTATATCAAAAAATTTGCAGGAGGTCGTTAAGCCGAGATGATGAGGCCGGAAGACTTCGATTTCGTCAGCAGACTGATAAAGTCTAAATCCGGGCTCGTTCTGAGCCAGGACAAGACGTATCTGCTCGAAAGCCGGCTGATGCCGATTGCGCGCAAGCGCGGGCTTAAGGACCTGACTGAACTGATTGCGGCATTGCGCGGTGGTGACCGTGTGCTTATCGAGGAAGTCGTCGATGCGATGACGACTAATGAAAGCTTTTTCTTCCGCGACACCAAACCGTTTGACCAGTTCCGACATGTCGTTTTGCCGCACATGATCAAGGAACGGGCATCCAAACGCCATCTGCGCATCTGGTGTGCCGCCGCTTCTTCGGGGCAGGAACCCTATTCGCTGGCGATGATCCTTGATGACTTCAAAGCCCAGCTTTCCGGTTGGCGGGTAGAGATTGTCGGCACCGACATTTCGCGTGAAATCCTGACCAAGGCACGCGCCGGTCTTTATTCCCAGTTCGAAGTCCAAAGGGGCCTTCCGATCCAGCTTCTGGTCAAATATTTCCAGAAGAAGGAAGACCAGTGGCAAATCTCGCAGGAAATCCGGTCAAAGGTTCAATACAAGGAATTCAATCTGCTGGAAGATTTCAGGCCGCTGGGGCAGTTCGATATCGTTTATTGCCGCAACGTTCTGATCTATTTCGATCAGCCGACCAAAACCGATGTGCTGAGCCGTATCTCGGCATTGATGCCCGATGACGGCTTCCTGTTCCTTGGCGGGGCGGAAACGGTTCTGGGGATTTCCGACAAGTTCAAACCGCTGGCGCGCCAGCGTGGTATTTATCAGCTGAACCGTCCGGGGGCACCGGATGTCGATGTTTCCGCATTGGAAAAAATTCAGGCAGGTAGCGCCGCCGCGGGTGCCGGTGCGGCAACGGGGGGCTTTGCCTTCCCGAAACCAAAACATATGCAGAATGCTGCGGGTGGGACCACTAGCGGCGCAGGTGCTGCAACCACAACGCCGCCGCGTTCAGGGCTTTCTACCGGGACTGCCGCGCGACCGACGACGGTTACGGGCACCGGGTCAGCCGGAACAGTTGCCCGCCCGTCAACAACGGGAACAACCGGTACCGCAGGCAGCACATATTCGCGTCCCTCGACTGTCGGGACCGGCAGTTCAGGTTCGGCCGGTACAGCCGGGTCAACGTATCGTCGCCCATTGGGCACGACCGGTTCAACCGGAAGCACGCCGCCCGCACGGCCATCAAGTGGAACGGGCAGCACTGGAACGGGTACAACGCGACCATCGACCACGTTGGATCGTTCACGTTTCAGCAAGCCTGAAGACAAGAAATAGAAAGCGGATGCTTGTTGCGTCATTGACGCGTGACGCAAAGAAAAACGCCCCGATGGATCATCGGGGCGTTTTTGATTTTGGGCACAGCGGAACGCGACGTCAGATGCGTTGCGATCAGGCGGCTGCACTACTGTTGACGTCCGGGTCGCGCAGGACATAGCCCCGGCCCCAAACCGTATGGATGTAGTTGTCGCCCTTGGTGGCCGACTGGATTTTCTTGCGCAGTTTGCACACGAAAACGTCGATGATCTTGAGTTCCGGCTCGTCCATCCCGCCATAGAGGTGGTTCAAGAACATTTCCTTGGTCAATGTCGTGCCTTTGCGCAGCGACAGCAATTCAAGGATGCCATATTCCTTGCCGGTCAGATGCAGCGGCGATCCATCAACATCGACGGTGCGTGCATCAAGATTCACATTGAGCCTGCCGGTGGCAATCATCGATTGGGCATGACCACGCGACCGGCGAACGATCGCCTGAATGCGTGCCAGCAATTCGACCTTGTCAAACGGCTTGGTCAGATAGTCATCCGCGCCAAAACCAAGGCCTTTGACCTTGTCTTCGGTCTCGGTCAACCCCGACAGGATAAGCACCGGGGTTTCAACGCGTGCGTCGCGCAAACGTCTGAGAACTTCATAGCCGTCAATGTCCGGCAGCATGAGATCCAGAAGAATAATATCGTAATCGTAAAGTTTCCCGATCTCGAGGCCATCTTCCCCAAGATCCGTGGTGTCGACAACCATGCCTTCTGACTTCAGCATCAGCTCGATGCTGTCAGCAGTGGCATTGTCGTCTTCGACAAGCAGCACCCGCATGTTCCGCTCCGTTACCGTGTTCCGCAAAAAGTCCGTGTTGATCCGGCTTATTCCGACAAGCGCCCCAACGATTGCCGTGTGGAAATTTTATTCCATTCCGTTAACGATACGTTGCTTTGCGACTCGTGGCAAGCAGGCGAGTCGCATCTTGTTAACTTTTTTTCATCGATAAGGGCGACTCGATGCCGGAATGTGAAGTTTCCCAACGGTTTGCACCGTTAACGACCACACATGTCAATACCGGATTTTTAATGCCAATCTGGCATATACGGGTTTTTAATACCGTTTATGACACTTATATCTGGTGCGACGCGGTCGAATTTGCCACCCTTTGACAGGATGGTGACGATAAAATTCCGGGTCGCATCACGTATCGACACCTGTCAGACAGAAAAGCGCAAACGTGTTCCAGATTGGCCGAAACATCATCGCCGAACTTCGCCGCATTCCCGATTACCGGATTGTCGGGCGGGTGACGGCTGTTCTGGGGCTGCTGGTCGAGATCGGCGGGGTCGAAGGCGCACTTTCGGTTGGGGATCGCTGCAAGGTCAAACGCCGGGATGGTGTGGCGGTGATTTGCGAGGTGGTGGGTTTCCGCAATGAACGCGCCCTTCTGATGCCGTTCGGGATGCTTGATGGTATCGGGATTGGCTGCGAGGTCGAACTGGCCGATACCCAGCCTCAGGTTTATCCCGATGAAAGCTGGCTTGGGCGTGTGGTCAACGCGTTCGGTCAGCCGGTTGACGGCAAGGGTCCCCTGACCGAAGGCCCAATACCCTATCCGATCCGAAATGCACCGCCATCCGCCCATTCGCGTCAGCGCGTCGCGGGCAAGATCGATCTGGGTGTGCGCGCGATGAACACCTTCCTGACCTGCTGCCGGGGGCAGCGTATGGGCATTTTTGCCGGGTCGGGCGTGGGTAAATCCAGTTTGCTGTCGATGATGACACGTCACACGACATCCGATATTTCGGTGGTCGGTTTGATTGGCGAACGTGGCCGCGAGGCACGAGAGTTTATCGAAGACGATCTGGGCGAAGAAGGCCTGCGCCGTTCCGTCGTTGTGGTTGCCACATCGGACGAACCGCCGCTGATGCGTCGTCAGGCGGCCTATATGACCATGGCATTGTCGGAGTTTTTCCGCGATACCGGGCGCGATGTCCTGTGCATGATGGATTCCGTGACCCGTTTTGCCATGGCCCAGCGTGAAATCAGCCTGTCGGTTGGCGAGCCACCGGCGTCAAAGGGGTATACCCCGACGGTTTTTGCCGAACTGCCGCTCCTTTTGGTACGTGCCGGGCCGGGCGGGCCGGGGCAGGGATCGGTCACCGGTCTGTTTACCGTGCTGGTCGACGGGGATGATCATAACGAACCGATTTCCGATGCGGTGCGCGGTATTCTTGACGGGCACGTTGTGCTGGACCGTGCGATTGCCGAACAGGGACGATATCCGGCCATCAATATTTTGCGCAGTGTTTCGCGTACCATGCCGGGCTGCAATAACGAGCATGAAAACCAGATCGTTTCGCGCGCCCGCCAGTTGCTTGCAACATACGAGGACATGGCCGAACTGATCCGCCTTGGGGCCTATCGTCTGGGGACGGACCCGAAGGTGGACGAGGCAATCCATTACTTCCCGCTGATTGAGGAATTCCTGAAGCAACGCAAAACCGAATGCACCCGTCTGGCGGATGGTTATGCCGAATTGGCACGCCGTCTTGATTTGGCACCAGCCGAACAGGAAGTCCCCAACGCAGGCGGTCAGCCAGCAGCTAATCCGCAAGGGGCAACAGTCATGGAGCGCAATCGGCTTCGCCCGCAGGTCAATAGCCGTTCAACCGCCTCAAATGCGGGTAATGATCTGAATGCGGCCAAACGTGCGCTTCGTCGCGATCAGCAGTAATCACATGATCATGCTGATGCCGTGTCCGCCATATTTCTGGTAACTGACAGCGATGGCCAAGGATTTTAAAACTCTGATCCGCATGCGCAAATGGGCGCTGGATGACAAACGTCGCGAGCTTGGCGAGATGCAGGGTGTGCTGAACAATCTTTTGGCGGAAAAGGATGCGCTGGAAAAAGCGGTGATTGAAGAGCAGAAGGTGGCGGCCGAAAACCCCGAACTTGCCGGTTTCGCTTATGGCTCTTTTGCTAGTGCCGTCATTGCCGAGCGTGCGGCACTTGTCAAACGTATCTCCGATCAGGAAGCCAAAATTGATGCGTTCCGTGACGAAGTTGCCGATGCCTTCAAGGCCGTAAAAACCGCCGAGATTGCCGAACGCAACCGCGTTGAGGCGGAACGTGCGGAAGAAGATCGCAAGGAACAGGCCGAACTTGATGAAATCGGCGCACGTTCGGCTACGCGCGATGATGGTTTGATTTAAGCTCGTTCAGGCCGAGATCGACACACCTGTTTCAACGCCGGTTACCTTGCGTAGTTCATCCGGGGTCATGGCAAAGACCGTGTTCGGGGTTCCTGCCGCCAGCCAGATTGTCTTTTTTGATAACAGTTTTTCATCGATCAGGGTTTCGACCGGTCCGACATGGCCAAAGGGTGGCACGCCGCCAATGGCATAGCCGGTGGTGGTCCTGACATCGTCCGCCGTGGCTTTACGGATCGAAAGACCGCCGATCAGACCGGCAACGCGCTTTTCATCGACCTGATCGGCACCATTCATGATGATCAGGATCGGTTTGTGGCGTTCGGTCATGAATACCAGCGATTTCCCGATATCGCTGACATCGCAGCCGATTGCCGATGCGGCATCCGCGGCTGATCGGGTGCCATCGGGAAATTCCAGCACCTTGATATGGTCAAGGCCATGCTTGTCGAATGCATTTTGCAGGCAGGAGGGTGGTGCGACCTGTTTCATTTGACGGCTCCCAGCTCTTTGGCTTTGCGTTTACGTTTCTGGTTGATCAGGTTCAGCGTTTCGACCCCAAGACTGAATGTCATGGCGAAATAGATGTAACCTTTGGGGACATGGATTTCGACACCGTCCAGTAGCAGGACAAAACCGACCAGGATCAGAAAGGCCAGCGCCAGCATTTTGACTGACGGGTGTTTTTCAACAAAATCGCCAATGGTTTTGGCCGCGGCCAGCATGACCAGGACCGACAGAACAACCGCGATCATCATGATCGAAATATGATCGACCAGTCCGACGGCGGTAATCACACTGTCGAGCGAGAAGATGATATCAAGCAACATGATCTGGGCGATGGTCATCGCAAAGCTTGACATGATCTTGCCCGGTCCGTGTTCTTCGGGTTCGTCAATTGTGTGATGAATTTCCTTGGACGCCTTGGCGATCAGGAATAGTCCGCCGACAATCAGAATAAGGTCACGTCCGCTGACTTCCTGACCGAAGGCGGAAAACAGCGGGGCGGTTAGCTCCATCACCCATGCGATGCAGGCCAGAAGTACAAGCCGCATGCCCATCGCCCCGATCAGGCCGATGCGGCGTGCCGATTTTTGTTGATTTTGCGGGAGTTTGGATACGATCACCGACAGGAAAACGATGTTATCGATGCCCAGCTCGATTTCAAGTGCGGTCAGGGTGGCAAGCCC